>JALOMO010000056.1 GCA_025455395.1 Bacteroidales bacterium | reverse complement strand
CAGACCGGCCGAGAAGTTTAGCTCCGCAGTCAAGACATACTCTTTCCACAGCGTAATGTTTTGATAAAGATAGAAAAAAACGTTTACAAACGGATATAACCGACTGCGAAATGAATAGAAATGGTTAATAACCGGATGATCTGAAAGGGCTGTTGCACCTTTGTATCGTAAACTTATTATTAACCTTAAAACAGTAGATCATGAATGCATTGAGAAACAGGGTTCAGCTGATCGGAAGACTTGGTCAGGATCCGGAGGTCAAAACACTTGATAGCGGGAAGAAACTGGCTCGTTTCACCCTCGCTACGAATGAAACTTACAGGAATGCCGAAGGTCTTAAGACTGAAGAGACCACATGGCATAACATCGTTGCCTGGAACGGCTCCGCAGAGATTGCTGAGAAATTCCTGAAGAAAGGCAAGGAGGTGTGCATTGAGGGTCGCATTTCTTATCGGTCATTCACTGACAAGAACGGTGTGCAGAAGAGCTCCACAGAGATTGTGGTGACCGAAATGATGATGCTGGGGTCGCCAAAAGGCAAGAGTGAGAAGGATGCTGCATGATAATGCAGCAAAGTGTGGTATCAGTGTCTGGCTTAGAGGGTTGTCACCAATGTTGTGACTGCCCTCTTTCATTTCTCAGCGGGGCGCCGCATCGCGACCTGCCCTGAGAGCCTTCAGGTTTAGTTCGACAACCTCTTCTCCCTTTCTTCCGAAGAGTTTTCTTACGGCATTCTCAAGACTTTCAAAGGGAAGAGCTATATATGAGGAGGCTGCTCCCAGTATCACCATATTGCCTGACCTTGATGAACCCAGTTCCTTTGCTATCGAGTCGGCGTCGATGATGAAAGAGTTATGCACTTTCCTGACCTCCTTTAAAATCTCATCTTTATCAGGATAGTCAGGGATATTGACATAAGGAACAGAGTTAGTTACCAATCCGCCCTCAGGTGATAACCAGGGCAGGTAGCGGAGTACCTCCATCGGCTCAACGCTAATTATAAGATCGGCTTTGCCATACGGGATAAGGTCTGAATGGATCTCCCTGTCAGAGAGCCTGAAGTGCGACTGTACGTCGCCTCCGCGCTGGCTCATTCCATGAACCTCAGACTGTTTCAGGAAAAGATTCTTTTCAACTGCTGCAAGGCCAATTGTGGCTGCAATGGAGAGTATTCCCTGTCCTCCCACACCTGCCAGAATTATATCACATTTCATATTATTCCCTGTTATTAGTCTTAATGGCTGCCTCCGCCTTTTTGTTTTTGGTAGCTGTCTGAATGCACTCCCTGCGTGCAAGTATCACTGAAATGCCGTGATGAGCCAGTTCTTCCCTGATGACATTCATATTCTCCTCATGGTTCTTTTTCAGCGGGACAATCACTCTAAGGTGCTCGCGGCTTACACCCAGTCCGAGGCAGATGCTTTCAATGCGGTCAGTTGCCTGCGATTTCTGCCCTCCGGTCATACCGGTAGTAGAATTATCAGATATCAGCAGGGTCACCGGAGAGTCTTTTATAACAGCGTCAAGGAGCCCTGTCATACCCGAATGGGTGAAGGTTGAATCACCTATCACGGCCACTGCCGGGAAAAGGCCAGCGTCAGCGGCACCGACTGCCATTGTAACAGAGGCTCCCATATCCACACATGAGTTCACCATATTATATGGAGGCAATGCACCAAGGGTATAGCACCCTATATCTGAGAAAACCCTGCCAGGTCCTATCTCCTTCATTACTTCCGAAAGAGCTGAGAAAAGGTCTGCATGACCGCATCCCTTGCAAAATGAAGGAGGTCTCTGTTTTACAAGCATTGGAACTTCTTTTCCCATCGCTGTTTTCATCCCAAGGGCAGCTGCAACAATTGACGGGTTGAGCTCGCCGTCACGCGGTACTGTGCCGTCGAGCCGCCCCAGAACCCTGACATCCCTGTCAAGCAGCCCACGGAGCTGTTCCTCGATAAATGGATAACCCTCCTCAAGAACAAGCACCTTTTCGCAATTGCTGACCAGTTCTGACACCAGGCCTCTGTCAAGCGGATAAGCTGCAACCGATAGAACAGTGTACCTGTCAGCATTGTCTCCCAGATTCTCAAGCAGATAATTATAGGCAATGCCGCAGGTGAGTATTCCCAATGATCTGTCACCTCCTCTGCTGAGTCTGTTCCATCGCGAAATGAGAGGCTCTGAAGGCATTGTTTCAAAAAGCGCGGTAAGCGCCTTATACTGCTTACGTGCAATTGCTGGGAGCAGAACAAACTGCCTGGGGTTTGACGGAAGTGACTGGTCATTCTGTCTCACGGGTTTGCGACGCTTAACAGCAGCGCGCGAGTGAGCCAGCCGAGTGGTGATGCGAAAGAGAACCGGAAGGTGATATTTTTCCGAAAGCTCAAAGGCATCAAATATCATGTCATAAGCTTCCTGCTGGTTGCGCGGCTCAAACTGAGGGACCATAGCAAACTTACCATAGAACCTGGAGTCCTGTTCGTTCTGCGAAGAATGCATCGACGGGTCATCAGCGGCAACCACAACAAGCCCTCCGTTTACCCCTGTAACAGAGGAATTTATGAATGCATCTGCTGCTACATTAAGTCCGACATGCTTCATCGCGACCATAGCTCTTTTTCCGGCATACGACATTCCCAGAGCAGCCTCCATTGCAGTCTTTTCGTTGGATGACCATTCGCGATGAACATTCCCTTCTGCTGCTTGTGCCGAAGACTGAATGAATTCCATAATCTCGGTTGAAGGGGTGCCCGGATAGGCGTACATACCGCTCATCCCAGCATCGAGAGCAGCCTGCGCAATCGCCTCATCACCAAGCAGTAAAAAGCTCTGCATATAATTCAGATTTATTTTATTTATGTGAATTGGTACCGGTAAAGATGAAAAGAAATTGATAATAAACAAATAAGTTAAGTCATCCTTCAGTTGTGCACAGAAAGGATGCCTGATGTAATCATATTACAGGATACTTTCAAGATCAGAAGGGATCAGGCTCCTTATATTATGATGAACAAAGTCAAATACAAAATCCTCCAGCTCATCTCTTACAGCATTAAAGGCCTTCATTATTTCTTCTTCACTGCCATTAATATCTGAAATGTCGGGGAATGAGTGATGAATAAGGACTGCATCAGGCAACAATAAAGGGCACTCTTCCTTTGCCTTGTCACTGAGTGTTATCAAATAGTCAAATTGATTTACCGGAAGCTCATCAACTGTTTTGGATTTGTAGGCCGATATGTCGATCACAGCCTCCATCATTGATCTGATGGCAAAAGGATTCACTCCCCGGGCTTCGATTCCTGCACTGTAAATCTTTGCAGCATCACCTGCATAGTATCTCATCCATCCTTCTGCCATCTGACTCAGGCAGGAGTTATTGCTGCATAAAACCAGAATAAACGGGGGTGTCAGACTTCTTCCTTTTCCTTCCATTCTATTAAAGTTAAGTTAAAGTTACGATATAACGGGCATTATTGTTTACTTTGCACCACAAAATTAACTGCCGTTGAAGAAGATTTTGGTGATACTCCTTTTACTGGTAACGACAGTGACAATTATCTTTTCCCAGGAAGAGCAAAAGAGGAAATTTATCCAGATAGATGGTATGACTGGTGACGAGAATGGATACATTGTACCCAATGTAAGCATCTATTCCCGACATCTCAAGCGGGGTGCTGCCAGTGATCATCGAGGTATTTTTTCAATTATAAGCACCCCCGGAGATACCGTCTTTTTCAGTGCGATAGGCTACAAATCTACCATCCTTACCGTCCCGCCTGACCTTGCGGGAATAAATTATATTACAGATGTCAGGATGGTTACAGATACTATCCTCATTGGTGAAGTGCTTGTTCTCCCCTGGAAGACATATTCAGAGTTTAAAAGAGCGGTTTTGGAAAACAAGCCTGTTGATCCGCTTATGGAAAACATGGAGTATAACCTGGCTCTTGTAGAACAGCAGATATGGTCTGACATGCGATCCACGCCCGGACAAGGGTATCGTTATACAATGCAGCAGATGTCAGACAACCTTTACACAAGAGGTCAGCAACCGGTTAATAACCTTCTTAATCCGTTTGCCTGGTCCCGGTTCTTCAAGGAATCTAAGGAGGGGCTGCTGAAGAATGAACCAACCAAGACAACTAAACAGGCTAAAGTCAAAAAGAAGAAGAAAAAGAAGAGTGACTGATAACTCTGCTTTCTGACACTCCTGCGGCACAATTATGAGATATCATTGATGCCTAACAAACAATTATTTATAATTTCGTCTCCTGATGAACAGGTTTGAGATCATATTCACAGCAGTGATGACCACTATCATTGTGCACCTTCTTGTTGCTGTGATATTTATGTCGGTTAAGGTTTCAGCCATGAAACGCGAACTCGTAGCCGAGATAATTCTGGCCATGGAGGAGGAGTTGCCTGATCCTGCCATGGAGAAAGCCATTGAACTGTCAAAAAATGATATGTTTGAGGGTGCCACCGCCGAAGAGATTGTCAATATCATTAAAAACCTTGCCGACAAACCTATAGATATTGACCCGGAGGAATACCAGGATATGGTAAAGGAAGAGCTCATAAAGAGCGGTATGCTTGATGAGAAGAACTTCATAGATGAACAGAAGATGGCTGAGGAGGCAGGCAGCGAGGAGATACCCATGCCGACAGAGGAGATAAAGCCACAGGTGTTGGAGAAAAAGGAGAAGCCCGAGGAGAAGGGCACATTCAGAGGGCCGACAAGAATTTACTATGAGCTGAAAGGCCGGCATCACGTTTATCTGCCCATCCCTATATATAAATGTGAGGGAGCCGGTCAGGTTACTCTTGCTATCGAGGTTGACCAGCAGGGAAATGTAGTGAAAGCCGAGCCGGCTGCCAGCCTTTCAACCACCAGAGATCCGTGTCTTACAGAGACAGCAGTTTCACACGCACTTCGGTCAAGATTTAACTCAGACCTGAGCTCACCAATGAAACAGGCTGGTTTCCTTACTTTTGTGTTTGTCTCACAGAATTAAGTAGTCAGAAGAGTAATCCCTGAACCGGATAATTATAGGGCATTATCAGCTCCGGCCGGTTTCGGTCAGCTTTTGAATTAGTTATGAGCGGACTGACAGTATATGCCTCCAGCATTTCAGAATCTACCGGCATCATAAGTGGTGAAGCCATCTCCTTCGACATCTCCCCCTTCAGCCAAAGCTTCTCAACTGAAGGTGGCAGGATCACAGGCATCCTTTTTTTTGTATTATGAATCTCTTCCATGAGGCTGTTGGCCTTTGTAGTCACCACAGAAAATGTCTTCAGTGTCACTCCTCCACTTATTGTCCATGAATCCCATAAACCTGCAAGGGAGAAGATATCTTCATCGCGTAGCCTGATGTACCATGGTACTTTCCTTCCTCCAATGTGCTGCCACTCAAAGAAACCTCTTACAGGGACAATACAACGGCGTGATACAAAGGAATCTCTGAAGGCAGGCTTGACATCCAGTGTCTCAGACCTTGCGTTGAAAGTCTTAAGCATAATCTCGTCAGCTTCTCTTTTATCCGTAACCCATGAAGGTATCAACCCCCACCTGAAAAGCTGAATAGATGAAGGTTTATCTGAACAGATTACCGGCAGAGCTGGCAGGCTGTAGGCGTGGTAATAATAGCTTGGTCGGTATTTGTCCGGGTCTATCAGGTTGGCGCCGTAACGCTCCTCGAGTTCCTCCCTGACGATATTTACATTAACTGTAAAGCACACGTTGCCTGTTTGATAGTTTGATTTACCTCTTTTTCCCAGCCATAAGAGGTGCCGGTACTGAATAGCTGAAGAGATCGGTTCCGGGCCACTCCGGAACCCTGGAAATAAACTTTGACATCATCTGGTCAATATCAGAAGACAGCTCTGGTCCGTTCCATGCACTTGTATTAAACAACACCACCCAGGCAGTTCCATCTGACATACGTTTCATCATTGCTGTCGAACCGGGGAAGGATCCGGTTCGCCACCATGATCCGTTATACAAGGTTGCTCTCCAGCCTACAGGAGCATAACCATTCTGGACGTCAGTCATAAAATCTATGCTTTCCGGCGACAATATATCCTTCGGATTATTAAATCCATCAACCGCAAGCAGCAGCCTCATCAGGTCAGGAGTAGTTGCAACCCATGCACCTGCAGCCCCGAGAGCCTCAATGTCGTTACCTCCTCCGCTTGCCGGGAGAAGTTCACCGGTGCCATAAACAGATGGCTTTCTTGGGGCATTATCAACTTCAAAATAAGAAACTTCATATGGAAGAGCATCTTCGGGCAAATTATGTCCAAGAGCCATGTCATATATTCCGAGAGGCTCAAGTATAGCAGATTTGCAATACTCTTCGTAGCTCATTCCTGACACCTCTTCAATCACAAGCCCCAGGATACTGTAGCCAAGATTGGAGTATGACTGACCTGTACCGGGTGTAAAATGGAGGTTTTTGTCAAGCGCAAACCTGATAATGGTTCTCGTATCAACAGGTAAAGGTTTGCCCATGGTCCTTGCAACAACATCAGGCATGAACATCTGGTCGCCATATCGCTGTGTCCATCCTCCTTTATGAGAAAGGAGGTGCCCGACCGTTATATTAGCAACGCGCTTGTCTTTCGGATTGGCAAAAAGTGAATCCTGCAAAATGCCATCAGGCCCAAATACATTGTCATGAATTGAGAGTCTTCCCTCCTCCTGTAGTTTCATGACAGCAATAGCGGTAACAAGCTTCGATACGCTGGCCACACGAAAGCGGTGATATGGTTCCACCGGCAGTGAATCAGGAAGAGAGGCATATCCAAAACCACGTGCATATAATAATTTGCCATCACGCGCCACAGCTACAGATGCTCCCTTTATGCTCCAGTTCCTGATAAACCATTCTATTCCCTTTTCAGCCTGATCGAACAGATCATAGTCAGTAAGGGTATTATCGATACGGAGATGTGAAGGATCGAGTTCCCTCTCAAAAATTCTTGATTTTTCGGGTCCGACAGGAAGAATGAAAGTAACAAGTACAAGTAACAATGCTATCAGAAAGCGTATTCTTCTGTTGCTTAAATCCATCAGGAGTTTTTTATCCGGGTACAAAAATAGACTATTACCTGTTTACTGCAACCATTACACCTGATTTTTATTCAATAGGTAAAAAAAATATCAACAAATCCTGTCTTGCAAGAAAGTGCTGTTAAATTTGTATTAGGAGCACCTGTGAAAAGATATACCCTGATATTGACCTGCCTGCTGACTATCTCCCTCGGAGTTAAATCACAACCTGATTCAACAGTTGTGGATACAGTTGTTGCGCGGATAGAGTTACTACTGAAGGAATATAACAGCAATGTATTCTATGTTGACACCTCTGATTATGAAGCTTTCGGATATGATTCAGGGGATATGAATCTTCTCATCGCATCATCAATGGGAGCCTGCAACGAAATAGTAAGGCTGGTGTCAAAAGGTGCCGATGTTAATACCACCCTAGGCGGCAATGCTTCCCCACTCCACTATGCCATTGCCTCCGGGAGAAAGGAGGCAGTTGAAATACTGCTGCTACTGGGTGCTGTTCCAGATAAATATGATCCTTACGGCAGGACGCCGTTAATAACTGCAGTGCTTTCGCAGCACCTTGAAATGTCTGAGATACTAATAAGATACGGTGCCCCGATCTCCCAGGCGGACCTGAACAATTCAACAGCTCTTCACCATGCAGCAGCTCTGGGCAACTTTTATCTTGCCGACCTGCTCCTGTATTATGACTCACCTGTTGATCTTTATGACATTGAAGGAAATACGCCTCTGATGGCTGCTGTTGGGTTTGGTTACTATGATATTACTGATATACTGATCAAGCAGGGTGCCGATCCGAATATACCAGACAGGAAGATGTTCACTCCCTTAATGACGGCGGCACAGAATGGTGATACCCTGATGATGAGAATGCTTATAAATTCGGGGGCAAATATGTATGCGTTCAACAATGATGGTTTTGATGCTCTCGGCTGTGCAGTCAGGGTGGGGATGAAAGATGCAGTAACCTTCCTGCTTGAAACCGGTAAAATGTGGAGTTATACCATTCCGGGTGTAAAGAGTCCTTCAGAAATAGCTGAAGAATATGGCCATAAAGAGCTCCTGCCACTACTTGCAAGTCATGGATTTACGAAAGAGAAGCCTTTCAGGTTAGAGGAGTTCTCATTCACATTGGGAAGCATGTTTACAACACACTACCTTATGCTGAATGGTACGCTTGCACTTATAGAGCCAAGAAAAAATGCGGGTATAATTCTGGGATGCGCTATCAATCCCTTCGGTTGGAGACTCCTCGTTGAAGAACAGGACGCTATTTACCAGTACAGGGTCAACTCAACTGTTATTCATGCTGGGATATTCAAGGAGTTCCCGTTCAATAACACCTCCGGAAAAGGTGAATTTAGCTTCACCACTTCGCTTTCAGGAGCATACCGGTTTTATTCCAATTATGAGGGAACACGAAAATCACCTGAAGATCGTTTCTGCATAATGCCGTCAGTAAACCTTAACTGGAATGTTAAGCACTTCGGCCTCAGCATGGGCGTCACCTACCTTAAGACTCCATTCTACAAGGTGATGCCATTATGGTTCGGTGTCGGCGGATCTGTGACACTGTTCAGTGATTATGCCAGGTCATCAGGCAAAAAGATCAGATTGTACAAATATGAATAGGACAATAATTGCAATTACACTCATAATGCTGCTGCTTCACTCGTGTCAGGGGCCTGGATATGTCCCATGCAATGAATGCAAGGAACAGTATCCATCGAGGATATACCTCGAGATTGACCTTGCTAACCCCTCCGAAACACCTGTAAGCATACTGGTAACAGTATACGAGGGGCCAATAGATGACAATATTGTTTTATATGAATTTACTACCGCAGCACAGACATACCTTCTGGATGCACTTCTTTACAAGGATTATACTGTTTCAGCCAGGTATGTTTATAACGGTAAAACATATATAGCCGTCGATACTGCAACCCCTTCTATCCATTTTGAGGAAGAGACATGTGAGGTACCTTGTTATTATGTCTATAACAACAAGATCGATTTGCGATTAAGATATGATTAGGCCCTGCTATCAGATATGAAGCGTGAGGAGTAACTGTCGCAGCTCGTTGGGAGTAACATCTTCATGAACTTTCCCGGCATCCGCAACGGAGATTTTCCCTCTCTCCTCAGAAATAATAATTACCACCGCATCAGTATGTTCCGTAAGCCCTATTCCTGCCCTGTGACGCATACCGAATTTTGCCGGAAGCCCTGACTGGTCTGTTGACGGAAGGGGACAGCGCGCAGCGAAGACTTTCCCGTTCTGAATAAGGACTGCCCCGTCATGAAGAGGTGATCCTTTATGGAAAATCGTTTTCAGCAACTCATCAGTGACAAGGGCATTAAGCAGTTCCCCTCCGTCTGAATAGATGTCCAGCAGACTTGTCCTGCCGATCGCTATCAGTGCTCCGGTGCGTGACTGAGCCATTGATTCCGAGGCACGGACTATCTCTTCCACTATCTGGTTGGTAGTCTGGTCTACCGCACCGGACGGAAAATACCTGTCAAATGAAAACCTGTTACGGCTGATATATCTGTTCCCTATTGCAAGCAGGAAGCGCCTTATTTCCTGCTGAAACACAATTATGAGAGCTATTACTCCCACCCCTATCACCTGGCCGAGGATGGCACTGATAAGTTCCATGTTCAGAGCTTTCACAACCAGCCAGAAGAGGTAAAAGAAAAATATGCCGAGAAAGATACTAAAGGCTGCAGTGCCCCTTATAAGACGGTATAGCTGGTAGAGAATTACTGCTACCATTAAAATATCGATAATATCAAGAACCGTAAAATTCAGCATAATGAAAGGGCAGTGACGGGCAAATTTAAGAATAATGATCGAAAAGGGAGCCCTGAGGGTAAATCTTTTCGAAAAGAGTAATCACCTCTTTTGCCTCCCTCACATCATGAACTCTCAGGAGTGATGCCCCCTTCATCAGGGCTGTCATATGAAGTGCAACAGTACCCGCAAGTGCTTTGTCAGGCGTCAAATTAAGAGTGCGCCATATCAGTGACTTTCGCGACAGACCTACCATCAGCGGGAGACCTGCTGTATGAAACTCTTCCAGTCTCCTCAGCATCTCGAAGTTATGTCCGGCGCTCTTTCCAAAACCGAAACCCGGATCAATAATAATGTCCTTTACTCCTGCTTGCTGTAAAAGGGTTATCCTCTCGCTGAACCAGATAAGTATATCAGCAATAACATCATCATAATGAGGGTTAAGCTGCATTGTCTGAGGTGTTCCCTGCATGTGCATCATTATATATGGCACATTCAGGTCTGTAACCAGCGGGAACATCCCGGCATCCATCTGGCCGCCGGAGATATCGTTGATGATATCCGCCCCGGCATCCCTTACAGCTGCTCCGGCAACCGATGCCCTGAATGTATCAACGGAAACCACTGCATCGTGATACCTGTTCTTTATCAGCTCAACCGCATGACAAACCCTTTTCAACTCTTCCTCTTCAGAAACAGGCAATGCCCCGGGCCGTGTTGAACATCCTCCTATGTCGAGTATGTCAGCTCCTTCATCAAGCATCTCACTTGCTACTGCAATGACCTGGTCATCGGTTAAAAACCGGCTTCCCTCGTAAAATGAGTCTTCAGTCACATTTATGATACCCATTACCCTGGGATGCGACAGGTCAAGGAGTGTGCCTTTGACGTTGATAAACATAAACGTTCGATTAATCTGCAATAAAGATAATCATTGCCGGTGCAGAGCAGTCAAAAATCTGGCCCGGAATGTTAAAATGGCTATATTTGACATCTTTCATCAAATATTTTACAAACTGTATGAATCATATTAACTGGGCGGAGGAACTGGGCGTGGCTGTCACCGTCTCTGACAACGAAGGAAAGATACTATATATGAACAGGAAGTCAGCTTCCGTCTTCAGCAGCTACGGAGGCAGTAAACTCGAGGGCAGAAATCTGAAAGAATGCCACAAGCCTGATTCATGGAAGAAGATATTAAGCATCATGAGACATCAGAAGCCGAACTGCTATACTATAGAAAAAGAAGGCATTAAGAAACTAATATACCAGGCTCCATGGTATGAAAGCGGCAATCTGGCAGGTGTGGTAGAATTATCGATGGAGATACCATTCGTGATGGACCACTTCATCCGCAAGTAGGTTATTACCTGCTGATTAAACCATTGAAAGAGTGTTCATAAAATCAGTGAGAACCTGAAGAGGCTGTCAGGCAGAAATATCTATCTTTAGAACCCGACAGTCATCATGTGACTCTTAAATTTTACCGATTACTTTTTGACCGGATGAAACTGATAGTAATAGAAGGACTTGATGGCGCAGGCAAATCGACGCAGATATCACTGCTGAAAGAGTGGTTTGCGGAGAAGAAACTTCAAAACAGATATATTCATTTCCCCCGTACTGATGCTCCATATTTCGGTGAGCTCATCGCGCGTTTTCTGAGGGGTGAATATGGTGATATCAGCCATGTCGATCCATATCTTGTAGCTATGCTGTATGCCGGAGACCGGAAAGATGCAGCGCCAATGATTGAGGCATGGCTTGAGGAAAAGTACTATGTAATCCTCGACCGGTATACCTATTCAAACATCGCATACCAGTGCGCCAAAATGAGTTCAGCTGAAGATTCTGAAAGGCTGAGAGAGTGGATACTCAGGCTCGAATTTGAACATTTTGCTATTCCAAGACCTGATATTAACATCTTCCTTGATGTTCCGTTCAGGTTCACTGAGGAGAAACTGCAGAACCACCGCCATGGCGATGACAGGGGTTATCTTCAGGGAAACCGTGATATACATGAGAGTAGCCTGGATTTCCAGCGGAGGGTCAGGGAGGTTTATCTTGATGTTGCTAAAAAAGACGCCAGTCTCAATGTAATAAGCTGCCAGGGATCCAGTGCCACTATGATGTCACCCGGTGATATCTTCATCCTTATTATGGAAAAACTGAAAGAAAAAGATATTCTCAGATGAGGATAATTACCCGGATAACCAGAATAATAACAGGTCTGCTCTTCCTTTTCTCAGGCTTCGTAAAAGGGATAGACCCCCTCGGCACCGCTTTTAAGCTCAGCGACTATTTCAGCGCATTCAACATGGCATTTCTTGATGACCTCTCTCTTCCACTTTCAATGATTCTCTGCCTCATAGAGTTTGTCACAGGAATGATGCTTCTGTCAGGCTCATTCGTCAGGATTGCCTCATGGGTGGCAGCACTTATGATGGCCCTTTTCACCCCGCTGACATTTATCCTTGCAATCTTTAATCCGGTATCAGACTGCGGTTGCTTCGGTGATGCTATTCATATGACCAACTGGCAGACTTTCTTCAAGAACATAGTTCTGACAATGATTGTGATTGTAGTGTTTATCCATAGACATGACAGAAACGTTACAATACCCAGGAACAAAGCCGTTGCTTTTACTGGAATGTCTGTAATAATATTCCTTCTCTTCATGTGGTATAATCTGGCATACCTTCCGGTGATCGACTTCAGGCCATACAGGGTCGGGACCAGCCTCACGGAAGCAATGTCAATACCCCCTGATGCCCCGGCAGACAAATTTGACATAAGATTTATCTATGAAAAGGATGGCGTGCAGAAAGAATTTACCCTGAACGATTACCCTGCAGACGATACAACATGGAAATTCATAGATCAGAAATCGGTGCTGATCACCAGGGGATATGTACCTCCATTGCATGATTTCAGACTTGTAACCGGAGATGGAGTTGACATGACAGAAGTTATTACAGGAAGTCGTGAACACCTCCTTCTTATGGTTGCACGGAAGCTTGAAAGTTCTGACAGGGAAGGGCTACTTACAGGTTTTGAGCTCGGGCTGGCCTTCCGGCAGAAGGGAACGGACTTTTATATTGTCACAGCCACTCCGCCAGAGAAAGCCGGAGAGATCGCATCTGGATTCAATATTCTGTTTGCAGACGAGACAACACTAAAGACCATGATCAGGTCTGACCCTGGATTTATTCTTCTGCAAAACGGAACTGTGATGGGTAAGTGGTCAATGAGAAACCTGCCGGACAAATCGGAATTTGAAGGAGATATGAGTGCTCTTGCCATCAGAGGCCTTGTAAGGAAGAAGAACACCCTGCTGATCATCACCTCAATTGTGATTGTGTCATTTATGGTTACACTCTTCGCCGGATCCAGAATATCAGATAACAGATCAACCACATAAAATATTATATCATGAGAAAGAGAATCGTTGCGGGCAACTGGAAAATGAATATGGAACTTACCGAGGGGATTGCCCTTGCGAAGGATATCAATAACCATTTTTCGGCCAGTCCGCTGAAGGACAATTGTGAAGTTATTTTATGCACCCCCTTCATCCATCTTTCATCTGTCAGTTCGGCACTTACTGTATCAGGTCTTAGTGTCGGGGCACAAAACTGCAATGATCATAAGTCAGGTGCATATACAGGAGAGGTCTCAGCTGCTATGATACGAAGCGCGGGGGCCTTAAATGTTATTCTTGGTCATTCTGAACGCCGGACCTTGTACGGAGAAGATGACTCTCTGCTGGCTGCTAAAACAACCGAGGCTCTGCGAAACGGTCTCAGGGTTATTTTTTGTTGCGGGGAAGTGCTCGCTGAAAGAGAAAAGGGTATACATTTTGATGTTGTAAAGAGACATCTTGAAAAGGGACTCTTCATGTTAAACAGGGAGGAATTCAGTAAGTGTATCATTGCATATGAACCTGTATGGGCAATAGGCACGGGCGTTACAGCCTCACCAGCACAGGCGCAGGAGATGCATCACTTCATCCGCGGACTGGTTGAAAAACAATACAGTAAGCAGGTTGCAGAGGAGACCACAATCCTATACGGCGGCAGTTGCAAGGCCTCCAATGCAGCCGAATTATTTGCAAATGCAGATGTTGACGGTGGACTCATCGGCGGTGCCTCACTGATGAAAGATGAATTCTGCAACATTGTCAATGCCCTCTGAAAAAGTACTGAACCCTTAAAGGATGCTGTCAGACACCAGAATAATGAGACAGTTGAAAAAGAGCTTCATCATACTCACCGCAGTTTTGTCACTTACGCTGGCATCATCAGCACAGGTGACAAACCAGTTTTCGGGTGATGTCACATTGTTTACCACCGAGTTAACAGCATTCATGGGAAGCTATATCAGCCAGTCACAGAAAGCTGAGGTCGATCTTTTCATCTCTGTATGGGACAGCACCCTCTTTGCCGTACCTGTAAAGGAACGGATTGTGAATGTTGCAAGCCAGATGAGGAGCAGGAACATCAGGCAGGCACCCGGATTCATCCTTTATATCCGCACACTGACAGCATTCGCCATCAGAGGCAGTAACCAGGAAGAAATAACGGGATGGCTTGCAGGCCTCAGTGAGGCAATCTTCAACCCACGATTCTCAAACAGTTCCATTGAGAAATATATTGAAGTTACCGGGCTGCTCATTACAGATAATATTATTTATGCTGCCGGAACAATGAAGTGGAAAGCCAAGGGCGGAAGTGTCGAGTTTGTGCGTGATACGATTTTCAAGGTTGATATCACCGGTGCAACCATGACATGCTATCTTACCAGAGACAGTACGGAGATATACGATTTTACCGGTACATATTACCCTGATCAGTTCTCGCTTTACTGCCACAAAGGACTTGTGACCTGGGAGAAGGCAGGGTATGACCGCGAGTCGGTAAATGCCTCAATTACAGACTTTACTATCGATGTCACTAAAGGAGAATTCACCTGTGACTCATCTCTTCTGACACACTCAACCTATTTCCGCGAGCCGGTTAAAGGCAAGCTGACCGACAGGGCTTTGCAGATCACATCACCTGAAAAAGCTACAGTACCACGCTTTGAAACTTATGAAAATCGCTTCATCATTGATGATATCTATGAAGGTGTTGATTACGAGGGGGGACTTACTCTTGAGGGTGCGATCGTGAGAGGCACCGGTACCAGCTGGTTTCCGGCCGGAGTCAGGCTCTACAGAAATGATACACTCTACATCAGCATTAAAGCAAGGAATTTCCTTCTCTCGAAGAAGACGATAAACAGTAACGAGGCCTCTGCGACTCTCTATCTTGATAAAGACTCTGTCTTCCATAGCAACCTTGGTTTCTCATACAATACTTCAACGCGTGAGGTAGGTCTCTTTCGGACTCCAAGCCCGGTATCACGAAGCCCATATTACGATTCCTATCATAACATGGACCTCTACTTTGAACACCTGTCATGGGATATGGATGACTCATTTGTGACGATGTCAAGGACCAGGGGCGCTTCAATCGGTGCCGCCAAATTTGAATCAGTTTCGTTTTACAACGAGGCGAACTTCTACAGGCTGATGCGCCTCGATGACGTCCACCCTCTTTACCGTGTCCGGGACTATGCAAAGGTCTATGGCCTGGATGTCTTTCCGGTTGAAGGATTTGCCAAATGGATGAAGATGCCGGTGGAACAGGCTACATCACTCTGTATCGAGCTGGCGAACAACGGATTCCTATTTTATGACAGAAACTATAATGAGGTCACCATCAAGAAAAAACTGGATGACTACCTGGCTTCCTTTGGTAAGAAGAAGGACTATGATGCAATAACCATCAACAGTGAGGCCAGCGGTGCAGAGGAAAATGCAATATTGAATCTGCGCAATTATGATCTCAATATTATGGGTGTCAGGGGCGTGTCACTGAGTGACTCACAGAAAGTGGCAATAATACCCTACGAAGGAAGATTGGTTGTCGGCAAAAACCGGGCTATCTCCTTCGACGGCATTGTCAGGGCAGGGCTTTTCACAATTTACGGGAAGGAGTTTTCATTCAACTATGACACGTTCCATATAAGGCTGGAGAAGATCGATTCGATAAGGATGGCCGTGGAAACAAGTGAGCTTGATGCTTTCGGAAGACCGGTTATCAAGGAGATCGATAACCTTATTCAGCTTGGAACTGCCGAACTGTTTATCGATGATCCTAAGAACAAGTCAGGTATCAAGAGTCTGCAGCAATATCCAATTATAAACGCTGTAACTGACTCATACATTTTTTATGACCGCATACCAGGTTTGGAGGGAGTCTATCCCAAGAAGGACTTCTTCTTCAAGATTGACCCATTCACATATACCAATATTGATCATTACTCAAATGAGGAGGTTGCTCTGGCAGGTGAATTCGTCGGCAGCGGTATTACAGAACCAATGAGACAGACGCTTACGGTACAGCCCGACACCTCCCTCGGCTTTTCGATGACAATTGTTCCTGAGGGCATACCGATCTATGGCGGCAAAGGCATCCTTTATGATCATCTCAGCATGAGCAATACCGGGCTCATCGGAAGTGGCAGGATTGATCATCTCACTGCCACCGCGGTGGCTGATACCTTCAGGTTCTATCCTGATTCAATGATCACACGGGCTATGAGTTTTACAATGGCCAACGACACCCTGCTGCGCTTTCCTGTGCTGAGCTCAGCTGCAGTTGACATTAAATGGCTCACCAAACCGGATGAATGGTATGCGGTTAACAGCCCGGACAAAGATTTCAGCATGTTCGCCAATGGCACTACGATGGACGGAACCCTGATACTCAGGCCTTCCGGCCTGGATGGCCTGGGAGAAGTGAATATGGCTGACTCACGTATAACATCAGAGACCTTTAGCTTCGGTACAAGCACCATCAGCGCAGACACCTCAGACTACTATCTGAAGGCAATCACGGGAAGCGGTTATGGGTTCGTGGCAACAAATGCAAACACCCACGTTAACTTTGATGAACAACGCTCTTTATTCAGCCTCAATACCGACTCTTCCCTGGTGGTATTCCCCGAGATGGAATACATCTCAAAGATGACTAACTTTGAGTATAACATTAAAAACAAGGTACTTGAGATGTGGCAGAAAGGAAGGGACTCAACAACACTTATGTCTGCAGCCCAACTTCTGAAGATTCCTCCCGGAATGGAGGAGAAGCCTACATTCCTTTCAACTAACAATATAAAGGATACACTGAAGTTTCAGTCAGGGACCGCATCATACTTCCTCAGAGATGAGTATATCAGGGTACAGGGAGTCAATTACGTGCGCGTTGCTGATGCTCTTATCCAACCAGGTGGCGGAGTTCTGTATATCGAAAAGAGAGCATGGATACGACAGACCGACAGCGCTGTTGTGGCTGTCAATAACCGGCATCTTATCCATTCAGCCAGACTAAATATTGAGAGCAGTGCAAATTATTTCGGGACAGGTAGCTACGACTACATTGACGAGGCAGGAATGCCACAGATCATAAACTTACGTGAGATACGGGTTGATACCATGGCTACAAAGGCATTGGGATATATCCCTGAATCACAAAATTTTATGCTTAGCCCAGCCTTCACTTTTACCGGCGATGTTACCCTCCGTTCGGCTGAGGATCATCTGAGGTTTACAGGGGCAGCCGGTATCGTGACCAACTGCAGGAATATCAATAACAGTCCGGTGAAATTCAGCGCTTCCATTGATCCTGAAAATATCCTGATTCCAATAGATGAAAAACCCAGAGACATAAACGACAATCTATTGTTCTCCGGCTCATTCATCACCCTCGACTCAGCAGGTGTATACAGCACCTTCCTCTCTGAAAGAAAGTCATGGAGCGATAACCCTATGGTGACAGCAAACGGATTCCTTTTCCACGATAAGGGTTCCGGTAAATACCGGATAGCTTCCATCAAAAAACTGTCAGACCTGAGCATGGAAGGCAATATGGTCACCTTCGACAAGAACTTCTGTGTTCTCGGCAGTGAGGGTAAGATCAGTTTCGGAGCTGACTATAACCTGCTGAAGCTGGACGGGGCCGGGCAGGTAGTACATAATGCTGAATCTTCTGAGCTGACAGTCAAGGCAATTCTTGGCTTGTCATTCTTCTTCAGTCCTGAAGCATTGATGCTCATGGCCGACGATATCCGTATGGTACCAACACTCCGCTCCGTAAACCTGGCTTCGGAATTCAATACAAAGGCCATGCGCGATCTGATTGGGACTGAAGCTGCAAGAGCGATTGGTGAAGAGCTACAGCTGTTTGGCGTGGCACGCACACTGCCAAAGGAGCTCAGCTTTCAACTCATGCTTAATGATGTGAACCTGAAGTGGAACCAGAACTCAATGTCATTCATATCAGAAGGAAAGATTGGTGTCGGTTTCATCGGCGACCAGCCTTTGAACATTTATGTTGACGGTTTTATTGAGCTTCAGAGGAAGAGGTCGGGCGACCTGCTGGATATTTACCTGAAGGCCAACAACAATACCTGGTACTGGTTCTCCTATTTCAGGGGAGTACTGATGAGTTATTCATCCAATCCCACATATAATGACCTTCTTACAAATATGAAGGAGAAGGACAGGAAAGATCCCAAGGCTAATTCCAGAACTCCATATGAGTTTATGGTTGGACTTCCGGACAGACTCAACAGGTTCCTTCGACGTATGGAAAGCGGAGGGACAATCGATGAACTTGATCAGTAATCATAGCTTTCACCCCTCTTCCTGAATTCTATCACCTCCAAATCGCCAACCTTATCTGCTTCAACAGAGAACCTGATGAGGGTCATCACCCTGTGCATCCCCTGCCGTCCGGCAGCACCGGGGTTAATACATAGCATATCATGCTTTTTATCGTAAATTACCTTTACGATGTGTGAGTGGCCGCATACAAAGATCTCCGGTTTGTACTCCCTGATAAGATCAAGCGATCGTGATGAATAACGGCCGGGATAACCACCTATATGTATTATAAGAACTCTCTTTCCGCCTGCAGTGAAACAGAGGAACTCCCTTGTAGCGCTTCTTACCCTGAAGTCATCACAGTTTCCCCACACAGCCTTCAGAGGCCGGAAAGCCTCAAGCTCAGTAATGACATCAATATTACCTGCATCACCTGCATGCCATATCTCGTCAACATCTGCAAAATGCTTGTATACTGCAGGGTCAACCCATCCGTGCGTATCAGAAATAACTCCAATTCTCATAATAAGGAACCGTACTAATGTGAATGCTAAATTCAATAAATTTGTGCAAAGAAATTCAATTATGCAGTTATTTTATACAACTGACATTACCGGTACTGTGGCTCTCTTCAGCCGCGAGGAGTCAGGTCACTGCCTCAGGGTAATGCGGATGCGCAAGGGTGACAACCTGGTATTCACAGACGGGAAGGGAAACATGTACGAGGGAATCATTGCTGATGATGATCCTTCAGCAATGACTGTGAATATTACCGGAGTGAGGGAGGAAGCTGGGAAGCGACACTACAACCTCCATATGGCCATCTCTCCGCTGAAGAATGAAGACAGGCTTGAATGGTTTGTCGAGAAAGCTGTAGAGATCGGTGTTGACGAAATCACACCATTGATATGCAGCCGGACAGAAAAGAAAAGAATACGAAAAGAAAGACTTGAAAGTATCATCCTTTCAGCAATGAAACAATCAGTTAAAGCATATCTTCCGGTATTAAATGGACCTGTAACCTTCAGTGAGATGGCAAAAAGAGAACTCATTTGCCGGAAACTTATCGCAACATGTGAGACTGACGTTCAGCGAGAAGCCATCATCAATGCTGTTGTCCCGGCTGAGGATATCCTGATACTTACGGGTCCTGAAGGTGACTTCACACCCGAAGAGGTCAGTTTAGCGCTGAAAGAAGGCTTTGTTGCTGTTCACCTGGGCCCCAGCAGGCTGAGAACAGAAACAGCAGGCGTTGCCGCCTGCTGCTCAGTCTATCTTGCCAATATCTGACCCTTATTATCCGACAATGAAGTCAAATACACTTGTAAGAGCCTTGGCCCTCACATTGTAAAACTCTGTGTATTTGCACTTCTCACAAACAAGTGCTGTATATCTGGCTGCCTGTATGTCAAATAATTGAGTAAAGAGATTATAGGCAACTCTTATCTCAGAGACCTTATACTTCCTGCTCCCACACTTTGGACAGGTGTATTTCAGCATGGGGTATTCATTTTTCATCTTTTCCTTCTTTTCTGTTTTCCTTCTTTGTCAGTAATCTTCCCGACCTGCGCAGTGCCTGGTCAAGTATCCACTCAATCTGACCGTTGGTGCTGCGAAACTCATCAGAGGCCCATTTCTCGATGGCACTCAGCTTG
>JALOMO010000055.1 GCA_025455395.1 Bacteroidales bacterium | reverse complement strand
CCATGTTCTTCGGTATCTTTTCAGAACCAGCAGCAGACTTTTTCTTGTCTGTTGTTGTAACCTCTGCAGGCTGTTCAGCGACAACAACCGCTGCAGGTACGGCTTTCAGTGTATCAGCTGCGGGAGCCAGTGTGTCGGCAGCGACCTGCAATGTATCTGTTACAACCTGCATTGTGTCTGCCACAATCTTCAGCGTGTCTGCAGGGAGATTTAGCGTATCAGGCGGGACTATCGGCTTCTCCTGTGCCATAGCTGTCAGCAGTGACCCGGTGACCAGAACAGTTATTACAATTAGCTTCTTCATAGGACTGAATTTTTAAATTTTCAGGAAACGGGAATATGTGTTAAAGTTAAACCCGGGAATGATGTAAAAAAAATCTTTTTGACTAAACCTGAAATAAGAATGCCTAACGGTCGGAGGGTTAATATGGTGGTCCTGATTTATAGTATTTTAATACTCTCTTTTTATATTAATTTGCTGCAATTTTCTGAAATTTTCGTACCTTTGCACAGGTTTGGGTTTAAACATAGAGTAGCAATTGTCACAAAATTTTTTCTTGGACAACCCGAACTTATAACCGGACAGTGGGACCAGCACTGTCCGGTTCCTTTTTATAGTGACGGGAGTACTGTGCCTGCTGCTGGATAGCCGGTAAGAAGTTCAATACATATAGAACACGAGCGTGCCGCCTTCCATTATCTCATCGTGTGCTATCCAGGACCGGTCAAGCTTTTTGCCGTTGAGTTCGACTTTTTTTACGTAGACGTTTTCAGGCGACTGGTTTATTGTGCTGACAGTAAACTGTTTTCCGTTCTCAAGGCTTATCACAGCTTCCTTCACCAGGGGGCTGCCGAGGTCATACCGGTCCGAACCGGGTGCAACAGGGTAGAAGCCCAGTGCGGAAAAGATATACCATGCGCTCATCTGCCCGCAGTCGTCGTTGCCACTCAGTCCGTCAGGAGCGGGCAGGTACTTTGTGTCCATTATGTGACGAACCCAATATTGTGTTTTCCGCGGTGCTCCGGCGTAGTTATACAGGTATGGTACATGATGCGACGGTTCGTTTCCATGCACGTAGTTGCCTATGATCCCTTCCCGGGTGATATCCTCCGTTTCAGCAAAGAACTCATCGGGGAGATCCATGGTGAAGAGCGAATCGAGATGTTCAGTGAATCGCTTGCGGCCTCCCATTAGTTCAATAAGCCCTTCCGGCTCATGAGGCACATAAAGGCTGTAGTTCCATGCATTCCCCTCGATGAAACCCTGGCCGTGAGTGCTGAGAACGTCAAATTCCGGCCTGAATGAACCGTCGGTCTTGCGTGGCCGCATGAACCCGGTGGATGGGTCCCAGACGTTACGGTAATTCCGGGATCGGCTCGTGAACTCAGTAAATATAGTTGTGTCCTGGTATGGCGACGCCCGATCGGGCGTCGTTACTATTTGTGCAATGCACCAGTCGTCATACGCATATTCGAGGGTCACCGAAACCGATGATCCAGTCCGTTCATCGGGGACATACCCGATGCGCATGTAATCGTCCAGTCCGTCATACCACCCGTTGCGGGCGGTGGTGACACACGCCTCGAGGGCACGATTGTAATCAATGCCAGGGATACCTTTCACTACAGCATCAGCTATGACAGGCACTGAATGGTAACCGATCATACACCAGTTTTCATTGGCATGGTGAGACCAGACCGGAAGCATGTGGTGAACGCTCTGGTCATAATGGGCAAGCATTGAATTGACCATGTCAGAAGTACGCTTTTGTTGCAGAATGGTGAAGAGGGGATGCAATGCACGGTATGTGTCCCACAAGGAAAAGGTCGTATAATTTTCAAATTTTTCTGTGGTATGGATATTCTGATCGAGGCCTTTGTATCGACTGTCATTATCCATATATATGGTGGGAGAGAGGAAGGCATGGTAGAGGGCCGTGTAAAAGTTGACCATGTGGTCATTGTTCATCATCGTCACCCTGACCCTGCCAAGTTCTGCCTGCCACATTGTTTCAGCATTCTTCTTGTATGTATCAAAGTCTGAGCGGGGCGTCTCGGCAAGCATGTTGGCGACGGCTCCATCGGTGCTTACCGGTGAGAGTGCCACCCTGGCAGTTATCTGTTCTCCCTTTGAGACGGAAAAGTCGAAGTGTCCCCTGATCTGAGTACCTGCTGCTTCCGGGAAATTTGTGCGCTGGTCAAAGCGTCGCCAGAAGCCCCTGTAGACCTGTGGCGGAGCATTGTTTACAAACCCGTATGACTCAACCGGTTTCGAAAAGACAATGGCAAAGTATACCGTCCGGGTCCGAGCCCATCCGTTTGTCTGCCTGAATCCTGTTACCAGAGTGTCATTCTCGACACGTATGAATGTCCAGACATTTTTATCATCATAATTATAAATGCCGTGCATCATATCGAGAATGAGATGCGCATCTCCCCCCTGATTGAATGTATACCTGTGCACTCCAACGCGTGGGGTGGCTGTCAGCTCCGCGAATATATCATGATCTTCAAGGAGCACGGAATAATAGCCCGGGGATGCTTTCTCATTTTCATGACTGAAGAGTGATCTGAATCCTTTTTCGGATGCAGCAGCGGTGCCGGGATTAAGCTGCAGGGCTCCGGTGGTTGGCATAAGCAGTATATCGCCGAGGTCAGAGTGTCCTGTACCGCTGAAATGAGTATGTGAGAACCCGACAATGGTTTTATCACCATACTGATAGCCTGCACAGTATTTATAAACATCCTTATTATATTTTCCATTCATTTCATAGGGGATAGTATCTGTGTCAGGAGATAGCTGGACCATTCCGAAGGGTACGGTAGCCCCGGGGTAGGTGTGGCCCATGCGGTCAGAGCCGATAAGCGGGTTGACATATTTAAGTAGATCATTATCCTGGGCCTGGAGTAAGAACGGGAGGAATGACATCAACAGCAGCAATCGTTTCATGATATAGATATTGATGGGTAAATGTACAAAATGGCTGGTTAATGAATAAAAAAAAGGCTATCCGAATGGATAGCCCTTTCAGGAGTGTGATAAAAACAAATATTACAGTTCGTAAGTATATCCTTTGATCTCGCTGGCTTTCCAGGTAGTCATTGACTTGGTAACCATGATATCATAGATCATACTGTTCCCGCCGAACATGAGTGATTTTGCATCATATCCAAGCAACCGAAGGTAGGCTGCAATGAATGCACTTGTCTGACCTGTATAGCAATAGACGACAATGGTTTTATCTGTCGGCAGTGTCTTCAGATCAACATTAAGTTTAAGGGTCTCCTTTGGAGTGTACTGGATGGCACCGGGGATATGCCCGGGATCAGCATACTGTGCTGCAGGCCAGTAATTAACGATGTAGTAGTTGGCAGGTGAACCAAATACTGTAGCTGCGGTGATTGTTGCAGGAGTGAATCCTTCGGTCAGCAGGTCAGCAACACGTGCCTCAAGAATATCCTGTCCGGTTGTTTCTCCGGTGTTAAGTTCCGGCAGTTCACCTTTTGCAGCCTTATTGGCAGCTGTTGTAACAAATTGTGTTGCATAAGCATTGCCGATAGCATTATTCCATCTTGAAGCAAAGTCTGCGTTCCATGAACACATACCCCATTTCAGCGAGAAGACCTTGCTGTAACCAAGGAGTCTGAGCAGTGAAGCGGCAAAACCTGCAGTCTGGCCGGTGTAACATACTATTGCTACTTTATCATAGCTTGCCATGTTAACACCTTCAATATGCGTGACGATATCAGCGAGGGCAACGTTATGAGCATTTTTGATGTGGCCCAGGGCGAAGTCGGCAGCACTTCTGAGATCAATGATGTATACCTTGTTGGTCTCATTGAGGGTCTTCAGCTCATCAGCTGCCATGATGGAAGGAAGGTCCGTGTTCACATAATCCTTGCCAAGGGGTGATGTTGTTGATTCAAGGTATGTGGCAAGAACCTCTGCTTCATTAATTTTCTCCTCCTCCTTTTCGCAGGCGTTGAAGATCAGGGCGAATGCTAGAATACCAAGTATCCAGAAAAGTTTCTTATTCATAATTAGTTTTTTTAAAAGATTTGACAATTATTTTATTGTTGGATTTACTTAATTGGCTGGCCATCTGGGTGGAAGCTTTCCATCAACAGTAATTCCTGAAGTTGCATTTAACTCCCATGGCAGCAGGTTTTCATTGAAGAGGTAAAGATCCTTGTTCAGGATATTACCCTCCTCTTCCCTGATGTGGCAGTTGAGCATACATGTTGCACCTGATTCGGCGATGGTTCTGCTGGTCCATTTCAGGATATTATGGGGTGTGGCATAATTATAGGTTGGCAATGCGTCGAAATTTGAGTATTGGGGGACGCTGTAGAGAGCCCAGTTATCAGGTGCGGCCAGTGTACGGCGTACAAGTGAGAACTTAAACCCTGGCTTAATATCAGGGATAGGATTGGAGGCAATCTTATAGTCCATATAAGCCGGTATTCGTGCCCCGTCACCGTGGATATGACAGCTGCCACAGTTATTATAATCCTGTGAGTGACAAACCTGGCATTCGAACTGATCATAATGGACGGCATGGTAATTATTGCTGTTTGCCAGGGACTTGTGGCAGTCCTTGCATTCCGGGAGTTCGCTGTAGGCATAGCGTTGTTCAACTTTCTCGCCGTTTCCGTGAAGCTCTTCCCCGGAATGACATGTTGTGCACTTGAATCCCATCCTGGTCAGGTGGACGTCTGGCTGAGTGCCGGGGGCAATTCCCATGTAGGCATGTCCGCCGCGCGATGAGTGGCATGCCACACATGTGTTAACCATGTCAGGTGTCTCCGCGAAGTTGTGTCCGTTTGCCAATCCGCCGCCGCCGAGTTTCGGACGTACAACATGACAGTTACCGCAGGTACCGTGACATGTTGCACAGTTGGCTGTATATCCTTCAATCTGATGGGCAGGCAGCTTTGAAAAATCATCTGACCCGGTATAGCCGCTCCTGATGGCTACCTTCCTCATCTGCCCCATGCCATTGTGGATACTTGTTTTATAATCATCCACAATCGCCTCATGGCACGAACCGCATTTCTCTTCTGCTATTGATGAAGGATGAGCGACAAATGACCCGGAATGGGCGACAGTCTTGTCTTTGGTTCCGTCAGTGCCGTTGTGGCACCCTATACATCCCACATCATAATGTGCAGTCTTGCTGAATGCCTTAAGCCCGTCCTCGGTCAGGTAGACCCTGTCATAAGGTTCATAATAGGGCGCAGTGCCACCGCATCCACTTGGAGGAGGTTCTGAGTCAGGTGTATAGACTTCCTGAAGATAAGCATAGTCAGAATGACAACCCTCGCATGAGGCTACGGTGCCTTCCTTCTCTTTGTTCCAGTTTATGCATCCCGGGAGGACAAAGAGGGCCACAAGGATGGTGGATAAAAACGCACACTGTTTAGGTTTCATAAAAAATAGTTTTGATGCTTTCACAACGATACTTCAGGTGCAAAGAATGCGAAAATGGAACAGTTGTGAAAGGAATAACAGTAATCATTGATCTTGATAAGGAATGATATATGGCACTTTATAAACTGATTTGGATCAGCATCAATTAATTTGCTAATTTTGAAGGCAATTATTGATTATTTATGGCCACTAAGAACAATTATACAGGTTGTAGTGTAGGCCTGCGCCAGTGCAGATGTTTTGAAATACTTACTCCTGAGGAGTCTAAACTCGTGGAGGAGAACTCTGTACTGCTTGAATATAAAAAGGGAGAGGTGATATGCAAACGCGGGAGCCTCGCAACCCATATTATTTACCTCGAGTCGGGACTGGCAAAGATTTTTCTCGAGGATGGCTTTAATACTTTGGTATTGAAGATATTGCCTGAGAAGAACCTGATCGGTCTGGCTACCGTTTCTGATGAGATCAATACATTTGAATATTCAGTGATGGCCTATGTTGATTCTGTTATAAGGCAGATTGAAATAAATGTATTTAAAAAGATTTTAAAACAGAATGCTGCATTTGCCAAAGAGGTGATTGATATTATCAGTGCCAACAGTGTGCAGATCTACAGCCGTTTCTTCTGTCTGACGCACAAACAGTCTTTCGGCAGGCTTGCAGATATTCTTCTCTGCCTTTCTGACAGGGTCTTCAAAAATGAAGAATTCGAGCTTCCGCTGTCACGGAAAGACCTGGCGGAGCTGTCAGGCTTAAGTGCCGAAAATGTTATCAGGATGCTCAAGAAGTTTCGTGAGGAGGGTCTCATTGAAGTTGACGGCAAGAAGTTGAAGGTTCTTGACTTCGAACGACTCCGAAGGATTAGTGAGACGGGTTAGGAGCTCAGCGTTCTTCCTGGTACCTCAGCAGTTCAAGGTTATTCAGACGGTTCTGCAGTATCCTGGAGTAATCGAGTCCGGGCTTGATTTTATAATATTCATATGATTTCTGTGCCCATGAAATGGCAGCCTCCAGGTCACCGTTTATCTCATTGATGATGGCCATGTTATAGTGAGCCCTTCCGGCCACCTTCGAATCGTTGCTTGTTGTTTCCTTCTCCCACAGTTCAGCTGCATCATTCCAGTTTCCAAGCTGTGCCATCCGTTGTGCAACCTTGAAGCTGTCAGTCCCCTTTACATAATAGTCGCGGGTCACTCTTATCACGTATGGAAGCAGCCTCATGGCATAAACGTGTCCGGCCTTGTTGCTGACCTGCCTAACCGCATCCTTTCTGAGGAGCAATGCAGATATGGCCTTGGCCGGGTTGACTCCTCTGCCTGTTGACGTGATTGATTCAGTCATAATATATTCATCAAGTATCAGCCTGTCAACCGGTGAATAGATACGCCAGCCTGTTTTGACGAGCGTCTCCATCGAAACGATGTGTTCAAGCATGGGGATATCTCCCATTGGTGTCGGGACTCGTACATTCTCGGTCGAGTAGTTAATCCTTGTGTCAGTGTCATACATCTCCATGGAGAAGAGGGCGTCGGTGCCGTTCTCCCTGCAAATCAGGTCAATCTGTTCCCACATCAGCGGAGCAGGCAGGTTCCCGGTGTATGAAGTTTTGAACTTAGTGTCGGTCAGAAGCCTTACCTCGCTGAACCTGTCGTTGGCTGTCAGCTCCTCCTTCATTCCTTTAATAGCTTCACCCGATCCTATGATATCAAGATCTTCTCCTTCGAGTGTAAGCACCTTCTCAAGCAGATCAACCACCTCAGTTTCATCTGTCGGCATCGATCTGTCGATGACGCCAACGGTTTTTATCTCCGGAGCGATGGTAACAGGGGCAGGCTGAGTGACATTTAGATAGAGTTCCTGCATGGCGCAGGAGGAGGTCAGGATGATTAGCAGGAGAGGAACGAATATTCTTTTCATGACGGAAATGATTACATACGACGATCAAATTTAATAATCCTATTCAATTATTGGGCCAAAGGGTTATATCGGAGTGATATTCCAGTTCGTTCCTTTTTCCTTATGTCCCTCTGCATGGGCATATTCACAAGCCATCTGTCGCCCTTTCAGGGCTGATTTTCTATCTTGACACGCCTTGCCACGGGTTCCATCCGTCAACTGACGGATTCCACCCGTGGTTATTCACCTTTGATGCCTTCGGCATCAGCACTAAAAAAAAGGTGTCAAAAGGGTGCCCTTTCAATTTTATGATTGGTTTCCGTAAATACCCATAGCACCGGAAGGTGCAACAGGCTCCGGAGGAGCATTGTCACGAAGTGACAAAATGTGAATAACCCCCAGTGTCAGCTGGGGGAAAAATCACAAGAGTAGCCTGGAGCCCTGAAGGGGTGACATAAAATAGAGGGGCCCTTCTGCTGATCTATCTTTGCCAGTAACATGTCGCCCTTTCAGGGCTGATTTTTTATGTTGTCACGCCATGCCACGGGTTCCATCCGTCATTGACGGATTCCACCCGCGGTTATTCACAGATGATGCCTCCGGCATCATTCCCGGACAAAGCTGTCTATTTTTTAATTTTGAGACGGCTTCTGCACTGAATTAACCTATTTTTCAAATGTTCTCCGAATCGTAAACGACAACCCTCTCCCACAGATCATTGCATTCTTCGATGAATCTGAGATGCTTCGGGTGCGTCTGGTAGATATCGTGGTCTGCCTTGCTTTCAAAAATGGTTAGAAGAGAATAGCTGTATGACGAATCTATCACCTCCCTGTTTGTTGCTGCAGGCCTGCCAAGGTGATAATCAATGATTACCTCAATTGTCACCAGTTCCCTTAGCGCTGCTTCAAAACTGGCACGAACATCATCAGTAACGGGTTCCTTCAGCCAGAAGAATACATGATGGATAAATTTTCCGGACATAATTTTCTTTTTTGCAGGTGCAACCGAAGTAGAGACGTTGCATGCAACGTCTCTACAGGTGGACCTGAAATTGATTTTGCATGCAACCTTTTTACGACAGGCTGCCGACTTCGTTTTCTACTTCAATTAATATTTCACATGATTTAACCAGTTCCTTCATTGCGGTGTGGTCGGGGTACAGGGGGCGGTCAATGTCAAGGAAATCAACGTGTTTTCTGATGACATCCTTGGCCTTCTGAACGCCTTTTCCGAAGCTGTATTCCTCTTTCCTGAAGTCGAGCGCCTGTGCGGCAGCCATGAACTCGATGCCCAGTATGCCGTAGGCGTTGTCGAGTATCTGGTTGTTCTTGATAGCTGTATTCATACCCATAGATACAAAATCCTCCTGGTCGGCAGCTGCCGGTATCGACTGGATGGAGGCCGGCATAGAGAGTATCCGCTGTTCTACTATCAGCATGTCAGCAGTATACTGGCTGAGCATCAGCCCCGAGAACATGCCTGCACCTTTTGTCAGGAAGTCGGGCAGGCCTACGCTGAGAGCAGGGTTATTCAGCCTGTTCATCCTTCTCTCTGACATGACGCTGACCATGGTCACACATGCACCGGCCATATCCATGGGCACGCTCACGGGTGATCCCTGGAAGTTGGCGCCGGAGAGCTGAAGATTCTTTTCAGGAAAGAAGATTGGGTTATCTCCGACGCCGTTAAGTTCTATCTCCACCTGGCTGCGGGCATAATCAAGCATATCGTGTGCCGATCCGATGACCTGTGGTGTCGATCTCATTGAATAGGCATCCTGTACTTTAGACTTCACCCTACCCTCTTTCAGGTCGCCGCCGGCAACACATTTATTAATGGCGTTTGCGCTTCTGATGGCTCCTTTAAACCCTCTTGCCTCGTGCAGAAGAGGTGCGTAAGGTTTCATGTTTGCTTTAAGTGCCTCGAGAGACATGGCAGCAGCAATCTCAGCCTGCTTAAGCCAGTTATTGGCATCGACGAGCCATATGGCGCTCATGGCTGTCAGCATATTTGAGCCGTTGATGGCAGCCAGACCGTCACGCGCCTGTAGTCCGGGAACAGGTATCCCGGCTCTTTTAAGAGCCTCACCACCCTCAAGGAGCTCACCCTTGTAATATGCTTTTCCTTCACCAAGAAGCAGCAGGGCGATCTGTGACATAGGGGCAAGGTCGCCGCAGGCGCCGACAGATCCCTTCTGGCAGGCAAAAGGAGTGACACCCCTGTTGAGCATCTCAACCAGGGTCTCGGTTATCTCGAGCCGACAACCTGAGTTGCCATGTGCATGGACGTTTATCCGTCCGAGCATGGCTCCCCTTACAATCTCTATGGAGGCAGGATCACCAATGCCGGCAGCATGATTGTATACAAGGTACTTCTGAAAGTCTTTTATCTGGTCGTCATTAAGGACTATTTCTGAGAATTCGCCGATACCGGTGTTGACTCCGTACATTATCTCGCGTGCAACGATTTTTCTTTCAAGCATGGCACGACATTCAAGGATCCTCTTGCGTGCATCGGGGTGCAGTTCAATCTTCTGCCCGTGACGGGCCACATTCACCACGTCGTTGATTTTAAGGTCTGAACCGGTTATTATTAATGGTTTCATGATTTCTGTATGATTTAAATGATTACAAAAGTGATGGATTAAAGGGGATTATCTAAACGAAAGGGGTAGCGACGCCCTATTAGGGCGTCGTTACACATGATATCCTAATACAACCCCGATCGGTTGATTTTTATCTTATATTCCAGTGTCCAGCTATGGACCATGATCATTAATTATTGGTTCAAATGTAAAATAAAAATTCAAATAATAACATGTAAAATGCGGTGGTGCAATGCCGTAGAGACGTTGCATGCTGGAAGATGTGGCATTCAGTGAGACGTTGCATGCAACGTCTCTACAGGTTGTTGGACGATGATTTGGGTAATTGCAGGATTTATTTGTATATTTTGAGATTAATTCCTGACTCATGAAAACCAGTACATCTGTCATCGCAGTTACGCTTATTGTTGTAACCGGCACAATCCTGATTATTACCGCATTTACCCCGCATAATGCTGCTCCCCAGGAGGACCTTAAAGGCAAATATGCTTACAAGGATTTTGAAACAGCGCTCAAGTGCCGCTCATGCCATCCGGGCATCTATGAGCAGTGGAAACAGGCGATGATGTCACAGGCATATACACATCACTGGGATGAAATCGAATATTTTGATCTTGCTGTAGCTCACGCAGAAGTTAATCCTGAACTTAAGGAAGCCGTTGACGGTTGCAATGGCTGTCACACCCCCCTGGCGTATATGGGAGGCACGTTACCGCCGCCCCGGCCTGAAGAAAAGAGCATGGCCAATGAATCAGTCTCATGTGAGGTCTGTCATCTTACACAATCAGCCCAGACAGATCCTCCCTTTAACTTCAGCTATTACATCGTCCCGGGAATGACCAAGCATAGCGGCCGTGAACCTGAGATAGAATCACCGGCCCACAAGATTGTTCAGAATGACTTCTTTCGTACCACGGAGTTCTGCGGTAACTGTCATAATGAAAAGAACCCTTACGGCATCTGGGTCAAGAGCACACAGCTTGAATGGAAAGAGGGACCCTATGCTGCTGAGGGTGTAAGATGCCATGACTGTCACATGCCAAAAGGTCCTTATCAGTATGCCATCATGGGAAAAACTCATGATGATGCCCGTCTTCACCTTTTTCACGGGGCTCATGATCCGGGGAAGGTCAGGGGTACAATCGAATTGAGAATTGAGCCTGACTTGCGGCTTGCAGAGCCGGGTGAGAAAATCATCTTCAAGGTGGCTCTTTTTAACCAGAAGACCGGACATAAGTTTCCTACCGGCTCAGTTGAGGACCGTATTGCCTGGATGCATGTAGAGGCCACGGATGCCAGGGGCAGGACGTTCCACATCCCTGTTGACAAGAAAGGGTTTGAAGGAGAGGAGTACACGATTGCAGGCGATTACCTTGCCTACCAGGACATGGGTATACCTCTTAAGATAAGTGATTTCAAAGGTGTTCAGCGCGATGGCATACCTTACGGTGACAGGATATACAGAATGCCATACTTCGATGAGCAGGGCAGGATGACAATTATGCAGTGGAACACCGCCAGCCTGGGAGTTGACTACCGGATCGGGCCGAGGGAGACCAAAGTAGAACAGCTGACTTTCAAGGTTCCATACGACGCGGCTCCCGGCAAGATGGTGGTAAAGGCGGTGCTGAATTACCAGCTTCTCGTCAAACCCGTGGCTGATTTTCTTAAGGTTCCTTCCGATGAATCCGAAATTATAAAGGTCAACGAACATTCCACGACCGTTGAAATACTCCCATGACGAACCTCAAAAGAACGAAACAATGAACAGAACAACAATTATAAAAATAGCAATTTCAGCTATCGTACTACTGGCCTTGACGTCAGAAAAGATTGATGCCATCCCGGCGTTTGCAAGGAAATACCAGATCAGTTGCCAGGTGTGCCATACTCCTGCGATGCCAAGGCTAAAAGCATTTGGGGATGATTTTGCCGGAAATGGATTTCGTATGACAGAGTATGAAGCGCCACGGCACTTCATTGAGACCGGTGATGAAAAACTGTCACTTTTCCGGGAGTTGCCACTGGCATTCAGGTTTGACGGTTATGCAACTCTGAACTTCAACGATGCCGGAGCTGTCGACTTTGGCGCTCCGTTTGTTCTGAAGATTTTATCAGGAGGGGAGCTGTCAGACAAGCTTTCCTATTATATGTATTTCCTTTTCAGTGAATACGGAGAGATAGCAGGGCTGGAGGATGCCTTTCTTTTTTACCGGGATCTCTTCGGTAGCGACTTAAATATTACCCTGGGCCAGTTTGCTGTTTCTGATCCTCTGTTCAAGGGTGAGCTCAGATACACAATAGAAAATTATAAGATCTACAGTGTTGCTCCGGGTGAATCGTCGATTAACCTCAAATATGACAAAGGTATTGTGCTCGACCGTGGATTCTCGACCGGCACCACCATCGTGGCAGAGGTTGTCAACGGCAACGGGATAGGAGAAGCTGGTGAGGGATATCTGTTTGACAAGGATAAGTATAAAAACGTTATGCTGAGAGTTGCCCAGGATATAGGCGGATTTGCCAGCATCGGATTCTTTGGCTATAGCGGTAAGGAGTTGCTTAATGATGACGTGGGCAGTTTTACAAGTTCCGTGAAGATGTACGGTCCTGATCTGGTGCTCGATTTCAATGAAAGGCTGAGCATAGGCATTCAGTATGTGTGGAGGACTGACTCGGATGTATACCTTGACCCGGAAGAGCCGATGTTGCAGGATGTGCACACCCAGGGAGGATTTGCCGAGGTCATCTATTCCCCGAAGGGTGACATGAGCAAGTGGTATCTTACCGGACTGGTTAACTATGTGGAATCAGAAGTAGATGCACTTGACTACACCGCTGCAACACTGCATGCCGGGTACCTGCTTCGCCGTAATGTGAGGCTTGTTACTGAATTTACACAGACGTTCAAAGGGAATAAGTACGGGAAATTAAGTGCCGGGTTCGTCTCGGCATTTTAGAACGGGTGACGGTCAACGGCAGGGCCGGGGTTCAGAGCAGATCCCCGGCCTTTTCCGTTTTACCCGTAAAGGGTTCGGTGGCGCGGTTGAATATACCGTGAACATAAGCAATAGCCATCCCGTAATTTGTGACAGGGATATTGTGTTTCCTGGGTTCACGAAGGCGATTCATAAGCTGCCGGTGTGTCACCATGCATCCTCCGCACTGTATTACAAGGGCATAATCTTCTACCGGACGCGGGATTGCATCAAGCCCTGCCACATGGTCAAACTCAAGCTTTCTGCCGGTGAAGTTTGTAAGCCACCTTGGTATTTTTACTCTTCCGATGTCATCACAGGAGACATTATGGGTGCATGACTCGAGCAATAAGATCCGGTCGCCATCCTTTAATCCACCTATTTTAGGAGTTCCCTTCAGGTATTCACCGAAATCGCCCTTCTGCCGAGCAAGCACGATGCTGAAGCTCGTCAGCGGAATGTCGCGGGGAATGGAGGCGTCAGCCTTCAGGAAGACCTGGCTGTCAGTTATGACCAGCTTCGGCTTTATTCCCGTCCGTCGAAGGAATGCATCAATCTCTCTCTCCTTCAGGACTATGGCGGTGCAGTCGTTATCAAGGATGTCACGTATAACCTGTACTTGCGGGAGTATCAACCTCCCCTCCGGAGCTTCGATATCAATGGGTGTTATAAGCAGGACTATATCGCCATGGTTCACCAGGTCACCGATCAGCCCCCTGCTCTTCAGTGCTGCGGGAGGCATCGACTCCCTAAGCACCCGGAGAAGTTCAGTGTTGTATTTCTGAGGTTGCAGCGCTGAATATTCAGTTATTTCCTTGCCAGTGGCCTTTCTGATCTCATTACGGAAGGAGGCAGTAACAGGGGCAACATCATTTTTATTATGAACAAGCACGAAAGGAATGTCAAGTACTTCAAACTCTTTCACCAGGTCAGACTCATAACTGTCGAAGCAATTGTCTGACAGCACAAGAATGGCCATGTCAATAAGTCTCAGGGTGGCTAGTGACTTCTTAATTCGCAGTTGTCCAAGCTCGCCCGTATCGTCAATACCTGCAGTGTCAATGAAGATGAGAGGCCCGAGGCCGTGTACCTCAATGCTCTTTTTAACCGGATCGGTGGTGGTGCCGGCAATGTCAGAGACAATGGCAATATCCTGTCCGACCAGGGCATTAATGAGCGAGCTCTTGCCGACGTTGCGTCTGCCAAAAATCCCAACATGGGGTTTTGTATCCTTCCCTCTTGCTGTCATCACTCTACTATTGTTCAATATCTTTCAGCCGGTAACCACCCTGCACAAGGTTTTCAGGCTTGAGTATCTCCTTAAGTTTGACAGGGTCAAGATATCCGAGCTTTTCATTTGCCTCAAAAATGTCGAGTCCGGCATCTTTCATGAGGGCTGCTATTTCAGCAGCTTTTTTGTAGCCGATCAATGGCAGAAGGGTTGTGGTCACGGCAGGGCTTGTCATCACTCCGGTCTCAGAGATGCCTGTGTCAATTTCGATATCAGTGAGAAGATGCCTGAGGGCTGATGAATCAGCTGCAATCAGGAGTTTAAGGCTCTCAAGCAGCGCATGGCCGATGACCGGAAGATAAGCATTGAGCTCAAGACACCCCTGTGCTGAGAGAGAAGTTATTATCTGGTCATTGGCGTAGACTTTATGAGCGCAGCTGATCACGAACTCAGGGATGACAGGGTTGACTTTCCCCGGCATGATCGAGCTGCCTGTCTGTTTTTTCGGTATCGTCAATGACCTGGCGCCGTGAATATCCGATGCAAGAAGGCGGAGATCGTTCACCATCTTTTCCATGGTGACGGCATGAGCCTTTACAATACCGTGAACCTCAACAAAGGGATCAAGGTTTGATGTGGCATCTGAGAGGTTCTCGCCGCGGGTTACAGGGAGGCCGGTAAGCCGTTGAAGATGTGGCACCACTTCTGCCACAAAATAGCGTGGCACGGCAATAGAGGTGCCTATGGCTGACCCTCCCATGTTAACAACCTTGATACGTTCCAGGCATTTTGATACTCTCCACCAGTCGCGTGACAAGGCATCGCTGTAACTGCTGAAGAGACGTCCGAATGTTGAGGGTACAGCCTCCTGCATCTGGGTATATGCGATGCGCAGAGTGTTGCGGTATCTCTTCTCGAGCTCTTCCACTGCCCTGCGCAGTTCATTGATTGAACCTTCAAGGATTAGCAGCAACTGCATCGCCGCAACACGTAGGGCTGTTGGAACAACATCATTGGTTGACTGGAAGATATTGGCATCTTCAATGGGATCAATGAGATCATAGTCTCCGGGCTTGTTACCTGTGATTTGCAATGCGCGGTTAGCGATTATCTCATTCATGTTCATGTTGATGCTGGTTCCCGCACCGCCGGACAGGGCCGGCACAATAAAATGTTCATAATGCTTCCCTTCAGCGCATTCCACTGCCGCAGCTGTAAGCGCTGCAAGGTTTTCCAGTCTTATAATCCTGATATTCATTCTGCCGGTGTCATACTGTTTTGCCGCTTCGGAAAAGAACCCGGCGGCAGTAATATAGCATGCCTGTTTTGTCAGGGCCATAGACCGGTACCATTCCTGAAAGAAGGGTGTGGTGTCAGGGAAATTATCGCGGGCTCTTAACGAATGAATGCCATATAACAGGGTATCATCCAGTTCTTTCTCTCCTATGAAGTCTTTCTCAGTACGCATCTCCATATTATTATTCCTCTGCAGGCTCGGGGAGTGATAGTTTCCGTGCCTGGGCTTCAGCCTCTATCTCTTCGCTTTTCTTCTGCAACTCGTCAATCGAGATGATCTTAGCCCTCTTCTCGGTCGGGGGGTTGAGCTTTTCGGATTTTTCAAACTCAATAACCTGTTGCTGAATCTCCTCCGGCAGTTCCTTCTCACTCTTCAGAACGATATCGATGAACTCCTTCTGGAAGAACTGGTCTATCTGAATCCTTCGCTTTGTGGTATGTGCGAATTTGCCAATAATGCGGCAAATACTGTCGCGATCTTCTGGACTCAGTTTCTCAGCCAGATCGTACTCTTCGATCTTCTTCAGAGACAGGATGACAGGTTCGAGAGAATCTCTTGTGATGACAAATGCATCATAATTGCCCATCCTGTAAGTGAGTTGCTTCAGGTGTTCGATAGTATTCGTGGGCACGACGAGGAAGATACTTTTTTTGACATTATCCTGGCTGGCATATTTCTTCACATTATCAGCCTGTGCTTTTATATAAAGCGGAAAATTCTTCAGATCATCGCCGGCAGGGCTTTTTGCATCAAAAATTATATACTCACCGCTGATCTCTATTGTGTTGTCAGGGTTGCCCCTGAAAGGGACCTTCTCAACATATTTAACATGGTTAAGGTCGCATATTTTAATGATTGTGTTTTTAACATCAATCTCATGGTCTGCCCATTGTCTCTTCATGTTCTCGAGCCGTTCCTTCTCCTCGCTGACCCTGTCATCACTCAGTCTTTTGCGGTCTGCCTCGAGGCTCTCTTTCGTCTGGTTGAGGCGAGCAATATTTTCATTATAGTTTTTGACATTTTCTTCTTTCGAGGCTTCAAAAGCAGAGACTTTTCGGGTAAGCTCATTGATTGTTCCTGCTTGTTCCCTCAGGCGCCCATTAAGTTCTTCGATCCGGGCATCCATGCGGGCCGAATCCAATGTTAGTTCGCTGTTCTTTTGCTGCAGGTTTTCATTTCGCGTTGTGATTTCTGTCATCTTGTTCCGTAATTCGTCAGTTGCTTTTCTGCCAACCTCAAGTTCCCGGGCAAGGTTCCTGAATTCATCATAGGCATCAAAGCTGAGAGATCTGACTTTCCTCCAATGAAAGAGCCTCTGCCAGAAGCTGATATCTTTTATCTGTGCAAAGAAGAGATTTAGTTTTTCCATTTGGCTAAGTTAGTAATTATGCCATCGTGTCGAGCAGATTTCTGCCATTCACATCTTAAAAGACAAAAGATAAAAGTCACAAGACAAAAGATAAAATGGCTGACTTTTATCTTTATACTTTTGTCTTTTGTCTTAATAATTAGCGCCAAGTACTATTTTAGCCTTTTCAGTGGTACAAATCTTACCGGTTCCAGTGTTGTAACGATGACTCTGCCCTTTCTCTTTGTCAGGAGGACCAGTTGCTGAATTGTGGCGGGATCGCCTACAGGCATCACCAGTCTGCCGTCTTCGGCAAGCTGTTCCTTGAGCGGCTCGGGGATATGATCAGCTGCAGCGGTAACTATTATGATGTCAAAGGGAGCATGTTCGCGCCATCCCTGGTAGCCATCGCCGTACCTGGTAATTATATTTTTATATTCAAGGAGGTTGAGCCTGGCAGTTGATTCCCACGCCAGTTCAGGCACGATCTCAATTGTATATACTGTGTCGACAATCTCAGCCAGAACGGCAGCCTGATATCCTGATCCGGTACCGATCTCAAGAGCAATTTTACCCTTTGAGGGTCTTGCCAGCTCAGTCATGTAGGCTACTATGAATGGCTGAGAAATGGTCTGGTCATATCCGATGGGCAGCGGCCTATCACTGTAAGCCTCTTTTTCATATTCGGGCGGGACAAAGAGGTGACGGGGTACTTTTCGCATTGCCTGCAGGGTAGCAGCATCACTGATCCCTCGTGCTGAAATCTGGTCATCTACCATTCGGTTCCGGGCCGACTCAAAAGCATCCTTCTTCTGCCAGACAGGCATGAAAGAAAGAGTTAACAATGTAATTATCAAATACTTCATAGTCTGGTGGTTTTTGGTCGCAGAATGAAAGTATAAGTGTATTTCAGGAGCAGTGTCCTTCCTGATGACAAGGGCATCCTTGGGGTCTCACGTGATAAATCTGTGTTTAATCCTTCATCATATACAATGTAAAGATCATTGCCCTCACGAGGATTATACCTGAAGCGGAAGTTACCAATAAACTTATCGACTGAAGTGTTGTACTGGACAAATGCAGAGAATGATGTTTTCGTAGTAAGGGTCAGGAGCCCTTTTACTCCCACGATGTGGTTTATGAATCTGGTCTCCCTGTCCGGGAAGTTCACATAATCAAGACAGTAGGTCACTCCCATGTCAAGATCAGGACCTAAAGTCATCATCGGATTTGCAAATAATGATAATTTCCAGCCGTCAAAAAAACCACCTCCGTCAGCAGTAAAATCTGCATAGAGTGATTTTGACCTTGATGTTGAGAACATGCTGCTCAGATAGGCAAAGGAATAACTTCCGGGGGGAACATAAGCCTGATCATTGCCAAGGCTCAGGGAATCATAGACATCTTCCAGAAACCAGTTGGCCGCAATATTCCCGGAATAGCCCTTCTTTGCCTCAAACTGCCATGTAAGCATACTGCTGACTGTCTCTCTCAGCCTGGTGGCTGTGTTCCAGAAGGTATAAGCAGTAAGGGAAATCTTATGATACCTCAGAAGGGCGTTCTCTGCTGGCAATCTGCCATATTGCGTAATGATCCTGAATCCCTGGTAATTGTCTTTTATTTCAAACCCTATCCCGGGATTATACTGATCACCTGACCATGTATATGCCAGGTCATATCCAAATCCTGTATTTTTTCGTCGTACCCAGTTAAGCAAAAGACGCGAAGGAGCCCAATCAAGGATACGATTAACAGAGTCCTCTTCAAATGTCTGGGCCCATCTGACTGTCAGGTATTCATCGCCTGTAATTCGGAACTGACCGTCAAGGCCGTATGCAAGATTATAAGAACCATCCATACCCAACCTGCTGGTCATTATGGCACCCAGGTATGAGTATTGATTAAAGAGACTTCGTTTGGCTCTCAGGACTCCGAAATTCTCACTTGGGTTGTCTTCAATGGCAGCAGTATGCATATCAAGAAATCCGATATCCCATTTATTGACCCTGCCGGTCATCCTTACACCGCCGTATATTCTGACCGGATTACCGTCATAAAGGCCAATGCGGCGGCTGTAAAAGAGATTGTTTCCTCCGAGGAAAGAAAAGTCAAAGACATCATTTTTTTCAAGGAAGAACACTCTCTTTTCAGGAAAGTACAGGGAATATCTTGTGAGGTTTATCTTCTGATCATCTGCCTCAACCTGTGCAAAATCCGTATTTACTGTTACATCCAGAGTGAGCTTGTTTGCTATACTGTATTTGGCATCAAAACCGATATCGAATTTTGGTTTTGTGGACATTTCATAATCTGTCTCTTCGTCATTCAACTCATTTATCTGACCTATTCCGGCAGATACATAAGGTGTGAAATAAAAAGGGTTCTCCGGCATGATGCCCTCAAATTCAACCAGTTTTGTCTGGGAGGCCTTCAGAAAAGCATAAGCATAATCGGCAGGGATGGGAGGGAATGATGACGTTTCAGGATAAGCGGCATCAAATCTTACCAGAGTAAGTCCCATCCGGGTAATGTTTTTATCCATTGTCTGGAACCTCATGCTGGAGAAGGGAATCCTTACCTCAGCAGACCAGCCCTGATCATTTATACTGGTTTTTGTATCCCAGAAAGTGTTCCAGTTGAAATTAAAGTCAGTTTCAGGTACTGCCACATCATTTTTGGTTGTACCGTCAGTTCTGACGCCATTTGGATTAGTCCAGAACATTAAAGTATTTTCCCTGTCATTGAATGTATCGAGAAATATACCAAACCAATCAGTTGTGCTGTTACTGTAATCCCTTTTCTTGCTGAAAGCTCTCAGATTTGCTGGATCTTTAAAATACATTATTGCAGAGACATAGAAGTAATCGTTGTCATAGGCAACCTTAAGAAGAGTGTTTTCAGTGGGTTTGGCACCAAATATCGGCGAGTGCATAACAAGATTCAAAGAAGGGATTGACAACCAGGTGCTTTCATCAGGCACCCCGTCAAATATGATCTTATCAGTCAGCCTGGGGACAGCCATAGGTTCCTGTGATATGGCATTGGTCGTAATAATGAGAAAGCACAACGATAGGAGTCTTTTCGGGAAAGCAGCATTTATATTGGTGATCATCCTGTACATGTCACCATCAAAATTACGCCTTCATGACACAGAAATCAAATTTATTTAGTGCCCGGCAGACTTCATTTATTATCTTAACAGGAAACTTAAAATTCTTGTTTTTAATTGATTATATGGCGGATAACGTATTGGTAAGTCTATGATATTTGACTTGTTTATTACTGCTCTCATATTTGAGAAGGACTCAAATGACTTTCTTCCGTGGTATTTTCCCATCCCGCTGCACCCTACACCGCCATACGGAAGAAATGGTGAGGCGATCTGAACCACCGTGTCATTTATCGCAGCTGTTCCGCTCTTTGTTTTTTCAATGAATTTCCCTGCAGTCTTTTTGTCGGTGGTGAATAT
>JALOMO010000001.1 GCA_025455395.1 Bacteroidales bacterium | reverse complement strand
ATCGTCAGTCGCAGTCAGAAGCTGCCAGTCAGCCTTCATTGCTGCCATCCTTTCACGTATACGTGATATCTTTTCCTTCCTTGTCTCACCCGCAAACTTAACCTGATGTGTAAAAGCCTTTTCTGCAGGCAGAGGAGGCCGGTCTTTCCATAAAGGAGTTATCAGATCACTCCTTAGATCCAACCTAATCCCCTTCGTCTCAAAAGTGTCACTGAGCTGCCGTGCCATACCTGCAGAGATAAGCCTTCCATCGGCTCCTACCCTGCCCTCTTTCTTTACCTTGTCAGTAAGCCACTCAATATGTTCCGGTGTGTGCGGTATCCTGAGCCTGACAAGTTCAAATCCCGAATTCATAAGCTGATCAGTGGCCTGAATGAAATACCGGCTGTCAGTCCACAGACCAGCAAATTTTTGAGTGATAACTACGTTACCGGTTGAACCGGTGAATCCCGTCAGCCATCTTATTGCTCTCCAGTGATCAGGTACATACTCACCCAGATGCGGGTCAGATGACGGCACAATGAGAGCATCAAGCCCCTTCTTCTTCATGAGTGCCCTGATGCCTGCCAGACGCTTCCTGTAAATGTTTGTAGCCACCTGGTTAGTTTTTATTGATCCTGCTTTCCAAAGAAATTTCTGAGCCAGAAGTTATTTCCTTCATTCGTCATAAAGGTTCTTTTGGGTCCACCCCAGCCATGTCGCTCACCGGGGTAAATCATAAACTCGAATGGCTTTGTAAGATCCTGAAGGGTGGTAATGAGCCACACTGAGTTCTGCATGTGAACATTATCATCCATGTCACCATGACGGATCAGGAGTTTCCCCTTAAGGTTTGAAGCATAGGTAAGGACTGAGCCGTTCTTGTATCCTTCCGGATTATCCTCCGGAGTATCCATAAACCTTTCAGTATAAACGTTATCGTAAAGCCTCCAGTCAGTTACTGAATAATCCGCAATGCCATGTGTCCAGTAGTCAGCACCAAGTGTCATAGCCATACATGTTGTGTAGCCGCCGTACGAGCCGCCTGTTATCCCCATTCTCGAAGCATCGGCCCATGGTTTTTCGCGCAGCCATTTAACGGCATCAGAGTAATCGGATATCTCCCATTTGCCAAGAGATCGGTGCATATAGTCAATGCCCTTCTTCCCGAAATGGCCTGATCCGCGATGGTCAACATTTATTGTGATAATGCCATTCTCAGCATACCACCTGGGCTGGTAGCCTGTCCACCTGTTGCGGATGCTCCCGGCATCAGGGCCTCCATAGACCGTGAAAACAACAGGATATTTCTTTGAAGGGTCAAAATTGACGGGGTATGTGATCAGGGCAGGCATGTCAAACAGACCGTCTGAGGTCTTTATTTTGACAATCTCTGTTTTCTGGTGCTTAGCAGGGTCAAAAACCGGCACCTCCTGGGTGTAGATATTTTTGACGACTTTTGCTTTCTTGTCAATAAGGTTTATACCACCCGGGTCGCTGATGCTGCTCCACGTATCAAGGAACCACGATCCTGCGGGTGAGACGGATACACTATGATACCCCGCACCCGAAGTTATCTGCTGAAGTTTGGTGCCGTCAAGCCTGACCCTGAAAAGATGGTTTTCAAGGGCATCAGGACCTGTGCCATTAAAATAAAGCTCTTTTCGTGCTTCATCAACCCTTACGAGCTCGGTCACCTTCCAGTCAAAACCGGTGATCTGAGAGATGAGCTTGCCATCCCATCCGTAATAATAGAGGTTATTCCAGTCGCTGCGGTAGCTTCTGACAATGAAACCGCTTCCGTCATTCATCACATGGATATCTTCGAAAAATTCAACCCATGTAGGCCTGGTCTCACGATATACCTCCCTGTAATCACCTGTCGTGACATCGGCAAGGATAAACCTCATGTCATTCTGGTCACGGTTCAGTACCTGTATCATCAGGTTACGGCTGTCAGGTGTCCATGATGGCCATGCAATGTACTGGTCAACAGCCTCATCAGTCTTAACCCAGGTGGTTTTTCCGGAGGCTATTTCCACAACTCCCATCTTTACCTTCGGGTTCGGGTCTCCTGGCTTTGGGTAGGGAGTTGTTTCCATACGACCATGAATACCGTCGGTATCTTCAAGCGCAATGAGGTTAAAGAGAGGCACAGGGTTATCGTCAGTATGCAGGTAGGCTATTCGTGTGGCATCGGGTGACCACCAGAATGCTGCATACCTTGATGCACGACCCAGTATCTCTTCAAAATAGACCCATGATGCCCATCCGTTGTAAATACGGTCGGTGGCGTCAAATGTCAGCCGGGTCTCCCTGTTCTGGTCAAGGTCAAAAATGTATAGATCTTTGTTTTTTGTATAAGCGATCTTCCTGTCTCCGGGAGCGAAACGCATGTTCACCTCCTGGTCCTGGTCACTCGTAAGTCTCCTTCCTGCTCGGTCTTCTTCGGTAAAATACCAGAGGTCATTGTCTCGGAGTATTACAACAGCCTTCATGTCCGAAGAAACAGCCATGCCTGGTCCTGGGGCAACACCCTCAGGCAGCATATCCCTCATCTTCTGCGTTTCAGTCCGGTACTCCTCCACTTTAAATGATTTACCCGTCCTGCAGTCATATTCCTTTATTATAAGATTCTCTTCATTCCTGACCAGAGGCAGACTTTCATCATCATATACCCTGATAAGCATGCGGTTATCATCTATCCACTTGATAAATCCCGGCCCGTACGTCGGCCCCGGCCTCTGTCCTGAGGCAAGCAGAGTGCAAAGCAACAATGTTGAGGTGAGTAAGATCCTGATCCTGTCTTTCATGATATTAGTTTGGATAATTAAATAAAATAATTTGACCAACAAATATAATGAAGTTAGCATGTCACAACCTTGAAGTTGTCAAAGAACATGTGTCATGGAAAACAGAGGGAGACATAATTAAATATATTTACATTTTTAATACTGACTTATGAAGAGCTCTTACACCGTTATGATGCTGGCAGCATTCATTTCCCTGAACCTGCTTTCACAGGAAATCAAGACACCAGAACAGTTTCTCGGATATGCTCCGGGAGAACGTTTCACTCTTCATCATTCAATTGATGGTTACTTCAGGTATGTTGCAGATGCAAGTCCCAACGCTGAATACCTGCAGTATGGTGTCACCTGGGAAGGAAGGCCGCTGGGTATATGCATCATCAGTTCGCCCTCAAACATTGCCAACCTGGAAAACATCCGGATGTCGAACCTTCAGCGGACAGGACTGGCGCCCGGAGAGCCTGTGGCCGAAGCGGTACCGATAGTATGGCTTGCATATAACGTCCACGGATCAGAGGCTGTTGGAAGCGAAGCTGCCATGAAGGTACTTCACACCATTGTGACCGGCAGTTATCAGGGAGGTGATGAGTGGCTTAAAAACCTTATCATAATCATTGATCCCTGTCAGAACCCTGACGGACGAGATCTTTTTACCACCAGGTACCTCAGGGCCCAGGGATTTCCGCCCAGCAGTGACCCCAATGCATGGGAACACAACCAGGGATGGCCTTCAGCAAGGCAGAACCATTACCTTTTTGACCTGAACCGCGACTGGAGCTGGCATGTTCAGCAGGAGACAAAGTTTAGGATGAAGCTTTATAACAGTTTCATGCCACAAATTCATGCTGATTTTCACGAGATGGGTGCAGGAAGCTCATTCTTCTTCGCTCCCGGGGCGGAGCCATGGCATGAGGCGATAACACCATGGCAGAAAGAATACCATACACTTACGGGCAATACAACTGCCAGGCTCTTCGATGCTGCTCACCGCCTTTATTTCACAAAAGATAATTTTGACCTCTTCTGCCCAAGCTTCGGTGACACCTGGCCACTCTTCAACGGTGCCATGGGCTTCACCCTCGAGCAGGGCGGCGGAGCACAGGCCGGACTGACATTCAGCCGCGAAGGACGTGACACTCTTACACTTAAGCAGCGGATTGAAGGACACTGGCTCTCATCAATAGGTATTATTGCCGCTGCAAATGACAACAGGGAGAGGCTGCTGAAGGAATTCTACGAATTCTTCCGATCAGCAACTGCAACTCCAACATTCAAATACAAGACAATCGTAATCAAGGGATCAAATGACCCGGCCTCACTGGCATCACTCAGGAATCTACTCGAGAGCAACCAGATAAGATACTCATCACCACGTGTCACTGGCAAAAAACTGATAGCATTTGATTACCGGGCAGACAGGGATGGAAGTGTGACAGTTGAGAAGAATGACCTGATCATCAGTGCTTTTCAGCCTCAGGGCAGGCTGATGCAGGTGCTCTTCGAACCCGACTCCAAGTCATCGGACTCAATAAGCTATGATCTCACTGCCTGGTCATTGCCCTATGTCTATAACATCGAGGCTTATGCAATCGAGGAGAAACTGCCGGTTGCCGAAATGCCCTCTGGTGATGCAGCAGTTGCAGTAACTGCCGACAGCGCTAAACCGTACGCTTACGCGGCACCAATGACCGGATTTAATGAACTGAGGTTCATGGCTGAGCTATATAAAAATGGACTTAATGTCCGGTACAGCCTCAAACCCTTTGTCGCTGAAGGCAAGGCATTTGGGAGAGGATCGGTGATGGTTGCACGGGGCGATAACATGAAAGTGGTCGATTTTGACAAAAAAGTGACTGAGGCTGCCTCAAAGAGCAGCCTCGCTGCAGTGAAACTCAGCAGCGGCATGGTAACTGAGGGCAAAGACATAGGCTCCGACTATGCGCCTGTGAATAAAGCCCCCGTTGTAGCTCTGGCGGGAGGAGAAGGTACATCACAGGCCTTTGGTGAGATATGGTATTACATGGAGCGGGAGCTTGAGTTCCCTGTGACGGTGATCGATGGATCCGACCTTCCTGAGAGTGACCTGTCGGAATATGACATCCTCATTCTCCCGGGAGGAGAGTATACAAAAGCGAAAGATCTCATAATGGCATTTGTCAAAGAGGGAGGAAGAGTGATTGCCGTAGACAATGCGACGGCACTCTTCAGGGCTGAAAAGACAACCGAACTGGGCAAGGCATCAGAGGCCAAAGAGACAGAAGAAAAGAAGAGTGTAAAAAGTACCTTCGGAGACACTGCACTCCTCACACGATACGATGATCAGCGACGCATATCAGCCAGTGAGCGATCTTCAGGCGCTATCTTCAGGGTCAGACTCGATGATACACATCCATATGCCTTCGGCATGGGGAAAGAGTGGTTCCTGATGAAGAGAAACACCGGCCTTCCCTTCCTTGAAAAGGGAAGAAACATCGGGTATATAACTGACAACAAACCTGTCGCAGGTTTTGCAGGATATAAATTCTGCCAGAAGGTCAAAAACACTAACGTCATCGCCTCAGAAAGGATTGGAGACGGTGAAGTGATTTATCTCTCTGACGACCCATATTTCAGGGCTTACTGGAAGAGCGGCAGGGTGTTGCTGGGGAACCTCATACTGAGGTAACATCCCCGGCATTATAGCATAACTGCAGTTGGTTTTCTCAGGTTGTTACACTACATTTATCCTCTGAAGCAACCAAAATCTGATGCAAAAACTCCTCAACAGGTTTCTAGCCTATGTGCGGCACGATACCAGACCCGATGAGTCCTCGACCCTCTCCCCTTCATCGATCAGCCAGATGCTTTTCGCTGAAAAACTCGTCTCCGAACTTGAGGATATAGGTTTATCCGAGGTATCTCTTGACGGCAACGGATATGTAATGGCCACACTGCCTGCAAACACCATGTCTGACCGTCCTGTAATCGGATTCATTTCACATATGGATACCAGTCCGGAAGCACCGTCGGAAAAGATTAATCCGCAGGTCCATCAAAATTATAACGGTGGAGATATTACCCTCAACAAAGAAAAAGGATTAGTACTCTCACCCCGTGATTTCAGTGAGCTGAAGCGATATAAAGGGCAGACCATAATAACCTCAGACGGCACCACACTTCTTGGTGCCGATGATAAGGCGGGTATTTCCGAGATTGTAACTGCAATGGAATATCTGATCACGCACCCTGAACTTAAACATGGAAGGATCAGGATTGCTTTCACACCTGATGAGGAGATTGGCAGGGGAGCTGATCACTTCAACGTAAAAGCCTTCGGTGCTGATTATGCCTATACACTTGACGGCGGCGGACTGGGTGAGCTTGAATATGAGAACTTCAATGCTGCTGCTGTAACCGTGACCATCAGTGGCAGAGGCGTACACCCCGGATCAGCTAAAGGGACAATGATCAACTCGCTCATGCTTGCCCGCAGGTTCGATGCTCTTCTGCCGTTAAAGGAGAGGCCGGAACATACCAGCGACTACCAGGGTTTCTTTCACCTTTACGACATGAGAGGAACGGTAGAGGAGACAACGATGAAGTATATTATCAGAGATCACGACCCTCTTCAATTCAGTGATAGAAAGAGAGTGATGGAAGAGGCAGCCACATCGCTGCGGAAGAGATACAAGGACTCCGGGATATCGGTGGTAATGAAGGATCAGTATTTCAATATGAAGGAGATAATTGAAGCCAACTTCTTCATCTTTGAAAATGCAATAAAGGCTTACCGTAAGGCAGGAATTGAACCAGTGATTAAACCGGTACGTGGCGGAACAGACGGAGCGAGACTATCATTCATGGGCCTCCCCTGCCCCAACCTCTTTACCGGCGGACATAACTACCATTCGAGGTACGAATATATCCCGCTACAGTCGATGGAAAAGGCGATTGAAGTAATTATCAACCTTGCTGTTGATGCTAAATCTAAAAAGAAATGAGAACTCTCTTCCTACCGCTGTTTGCCATCATGCTGCTTGTATTTTCATGTTCAGGACGCACAGGATTTGAAAAGGCTGCAGCAACCATCACCTCAGATGAACTTCGTGAATATACGATGACACTTGGTTCTGATAATTTCATGGGACGAAAGCCCTTCACTGAGGGTGAGAAAAAAACTGTCAGCTACCTTGCTGAAGAACTTGAAAAGATAGGCTTTGAGCCTCTCTTCGGTGACAGCTGGTTTCAGAGCGTCCCAATGGTTGAGATATCAACCAAAGTAAAAGGCGCGGTGATTATAGATGCAGGGAACGAGTCGCTGTCACTAAGCGCGCCCGACGAAATTGCAATCGAGTCACCATCGATGAACCCGATTGTGGATCTGAAGAATATACCAATGGTCTTCTGCGGCTTTGGTATCGTCGCCCCGGAGTATGGATGGGATGACTATCATAATGTGGATGTCAGGGGCAAGTGCGCCGTGGTGCTTGTCAATGACCCGGGGCTGTATACAGGTGACACAACCCTCTTCAGGGGCCGCTCAATGACATGGTATGGGCGGTGGACTTATAAATACGAGGAGGCAGCGCGCCAGGGAGCAAAGGCAATACTGATAGTGCACGAGACTCTCGGTGCCGGATATGATTATTCAATACCTCGCAAGAGCTCCATTACATCAAGTCTCTTTATGGAACAGAAGGAAGGTGATGTGCCCCCCTGCGAGATGACAGGGTGGCTCCACGCTGCCACTGCCGAAAATCTGTTCAGAATGCTGGGATATGATGTCGATCGTCTCCGTAAAGAGGCCTGCTCACAGGATTTCAAAGGATTTGAAATGAAGGCCGCCATAACTGCCAGACTGGAGAATGCCCATACCCGCAACACCTCAGTCAATGTGGCAGGTATCCTGCGTGGTGGCAGCAAACCGGATGAATGCGTGGTTATTACAGGCCACTGGGATCACTTTGGTATCGGAGAAACAGAAAACGGTGATTCAATATACAACGGTGCTGTTGACAACGGTACTACGATGGCATGGGCATTTGAAATAGGAGAGGCTTTTGCCGCCCTTGATAAAAGACCATCCAGGTCAGTGATAATACTCTTCCCCACTGCCGAGGAACAGGGGCTGCTGGGCTCATACTACTTCACTGCCAATCCACCCATACCACCCGAAAAGATGATCGCATGCTTCAACAATGACATGATGCTTGCCATTGGAAGGATGAAAGACATTATGGTTACAGGCTACGGACAGTCTGAACTTGATGATATGCTAGCCGAAGCAGTTGAGAAACAGGACAGATACATACTCCCTGATCCGACACCTGAGACAGGAATGTATTTCAGGTCTGACCACTTTCCCTTTGCACGTATCGGCGTTCCATCTCTCTTTGCCAGGGGCAACTGCGACAGCAGGGGAAATGGCAGGGAGTGGGCCGCTGCGAAGGAAAAGGAATATCTTACTTCAATGTATCACAAACCTGCTGATAATTACTACCCTGAGATGAACTTTGATGGTATCGCTGAAGATGCTGCAGCCACTTTTGAGGTTGCATGGCGTATAGCAGAAAGTGACATAAGGCCACGATGGAACAGTATGTCAGAATTTGCAAAAGTCAGATAAACAATTAATTAGACTGAGAAGATAAATCAAGCATATAGGATCAAAGATATTTTATGTTATTTTATTAACACTGTTATTAATTTAACATTATTTTATATATTTGCACCGGAATTTTACCAAGCCAGACTTTTCGGCTCAACCAAGATGTGTCAAAGGCAGGCATGATAAAAATTAGGATCTAAGAAAATAAAGAGAGATAAGTTTGTGCTCAAATTGAATCAAGGAACCAACAAATAATCAGTTATAATATAATCATGGGAAAACTTAAATCACTTGCCGATTTAAAGAAGATCCAGCAGGAGTCAAGGCAGAGAACGGAGCTTCGCGCAGGAAGCGACAGTAATGAAGGGCTCGTTCAGGTCAGGGTAGCCATGGCTACCTGCGGCATGGCTGCCGGAGCCAGGGCGATAATGGACTTTTTTTCTGATGAACTTGAAAAGCGTGGCATTGGCGCCGTGGTGTCACAGACCGGATGCATGAGCTACTGCTACGCCGAACCTACTATTGAGGTACAGCTGCCAGGCAACGAGCCGGTAGTATATGGCTTCGTCGACCTGAAAAGAGCTGATGAGATCATCGAGAAGTACATTAAAAATGGCGAACTGGTTGAGGGTATTATCCCCGTCAACTATGAAACGATTGACTAACTAACAGGGAGGAAAAAAAATGTCAAAGTTCAGAATGCACCTTCTTGTATGTGGCGCGACTACCTGTCGCACGTCAGAAAGCGATCTCATCGCAGAAAACCTAAGGAGGGAGATTGAAGAAAAAGGTCTGCAATCAGAAGTACAGGTCATAATGACCGGTTGTTTTGGCTTCTGCGAGAAGGGCCCTGTTGTCAGGGTTATGCCTGACAACACCTATTATGCCAGGGTAAAACCTGAAGACGCTCCTGTCATTGTTGCGGAGCATGTGATAAAAGGAAAACGCGTGCAGCGTCTGCTCCATACTGAAATGGCCGCCCAGTCAGCTGCCACCGAACCGAAACAAACTGGTTTCCGTCGCAAGCAGATACGTATCGCGCTGCGAAACTGCGGCTCCATCAACCCTGAAAACATTGATGAGTATATAGCACGTGACGGTTATGCTGCACTTGGCAAGTGTCTCACTGAGATGAGCCCTGCACAGGTGGTTGAGCAGATCAAGCTGTCTGGCCTTCGTGGTCGTGGGGGCGGCGGATTCCCCACCGGGCTGAAATGGGAGATTGCCGCGCGAAACAAGGCAGACCAGAAATATGTCGTCTGCAACGCTGACGAGGGAGACCCTGGTGCATTCATGGACCGGTCGGTTCTCGAGGGAGACCCCCACTCTGTCCTTGAGGCAATGGCTATATGCGGCTATGCAATCGGTGCATCAAAAGGGCTGATATATATCCGGGCCGAATATCCGCTCGCAATCCAGCGACTTAAAACAGCAATCAGCCAGGCACGGGAGTATGGCCTGCTGGGGCAGGAGATACTCGGCAGCAGCTTCATGTTCGACATAGAGATGAGGTACGGTGCCGGTGCCTTCGTATGCGGTGAGGAGACAGCACTGATCCATTCCATGGAGGGTGAAAGAGGCGAGCCTACAAACAAACCTCCATTCCCGGCAGAGAGCGGCTTCCTTGGCAAGCCTACAAACGTGAATAATGTTGAGACCCTTGCGAGCATACCTGTCATCATTAACAAAGGTGCGGCATGGTTCGCTTCAATAGGAACAGAGAAATCAAAGGGGACGAAGGTATTCGCTCTCGCAGGAAAGATAAACAATGTGGGGCTTATTGAGGTGCCAATGGGCACAACACTGCGCGAAGTGATCTTCGAGATCGGCGGTGGCATAAAGAATGGTAAAAAGTTCAAGGCTGTGCAGACAGGAGGACCTTCAGGCGGGTGTCTTACTGAAAAACATCTCGACATAGCCATCGACTTCGACAACCTTATTGCTGCTGGGTCAATGATGGGGTCAGGAGGAATGATAGTTATGGATGAAGACGACTGCATGGTCTCCGTTGCAAAATATTTCCTTGAGTTCACGGTGGAAGAGTCATGCGGCAAATGTTCACCGTGCCGTATTGGCAACAAGAGACTGCACGAGCTTCTGGAACATATTACCAAAGGCAATGGAACGATGGCTGACCTCGACAGGCTCAGGAACATGAGTCTTGTCATCAAGGACACCTCGCTGTGCGGCCTGGGTCAGAGCTCTCCTAACCCGGTACTTTCGACGCTGGCAAACTTCATGGATGAGTATGTGGCACACGTTACCGATAAGAAGTGCCCTTCAGGGCAGTGCCGTGACCTGATGCGATACTCTGTCATACCAGATAAATGCGTGGGCTGCACCGCTTGCGCCAGGGCATGTCCGGTAAACGCCATCAGCGGGGAGCGCAAAGAGGTGCATTTCATTGATCAGGACAAATGCATAAAGTGCAATGCCTGCTTCGAGAAATGCAAGTTTGCTGCCGTGCTTATCAACTAATTAAGAGGGAGAATGAAGATGGAAACAGTAAAACTTACAATAGACAATAAGCAGATTGAAGTAAACAAGGGCACTACCCTGCTGAAGGCCGCGAGGCAGATGGGAGTTGAGATACCTACTCTGTGCCACATGGAGCTTCATGATCTCAACATCGAGAACAAACCCGGAGGTTGCCGTATTTGTGTTGTCGAGGTACAGGGACGACGCAATCTCGCTCCTGCCTGTATAACAAAGTGCGAAGAGGGTATGTCGGTACGAACACATAACCCCAGGGTGCTTAATGCACGCCGGACGGTGATGGAGTTTATCCTTTCAGATCATCCGAAAGACTGCCTTATATGCCCCAAGTCAGGTCACTGCGACCTGCAGGATATGGCAAACAGGCTTGGTATCAGGGAGATACCAGGGCAGGATATAGCAGCCATGTCAACCTACCGCAAAGACACCTCTCCCTCAATTATAAGGGAGTTGGACAAGTGCATCATGTGCCGCAGGTGCGAGATGATGTGCAACGAGGTACAGACCGTAGGCGCTCTCTCGGCAATCAACCGGGGTTTCATGGCGGTGGTAGCGCCTGCCTTCGAGCAGAACCTGGAATACTCACCCTGTACCTATTGCGGACAGTGTGTGGCTGTATGCCCCACCGGTGCACTCACCGAGGTTGATCATACCCGCGACGTACTGAGGGCGCTCGTTGACCCCTCCAAGACGGTGGTGGTTCAGACAGCGCCGGCTGTACGTGCTGCGCTGGGCGAAGAGTTCGGATTGAAACCAGGCACACTGGTGACGGGCAAGCTCGTAGCCGCACTCAAAGCGCTGGGCTTCGATTATGTCTTCGACACCGACTTTGCCGCTGACCTTACAATTATGGAGGAAGGAACTGAACTGCTCTCAAGACTCGGTAAATTCCTTAAGGGAGAGAAGGATGCGAATATTCCCATCCTGACCTCCTGCTGCCCGGGCTGGGTGAATTTCTTCGAACACAATTACCCGGAGCTGAAGGACGTACCTTCAACGGCAAAATCACCCCAGCAGATGTTTGGTGCCATCGCCAAGACATACTTTGCAGACAAGATCAATATCAAGCGTCAGGATATGGTTGTGGTATCAATCATGCCATGTCTTGCGAAAAAATATGAGAGCCAGAGACCTGAGTTTGCCGTTGACGGCAACCCTGACGTTGATTTCTCAATATCGACACGCGAGCTGGCAGCTTTCATCAGACAGGCTAACATTGACTTTAACGGGCTGCCTGACATGGACTTCGACAGGCCTCTTGGTGAATCAACAGGCGCGGGTGTCATCTTTGGCAACACAGGCGGTGTTATAGAGGCAGCCGTCCGTACTGCATATGAGATCTTCACTAAGAAGAAACTGAGCCGGCTCGACTTTACCGAACTGAGAGGCATGGAAGGTGTCAGACAGGCTGTGATAGATTTTGACGGCTTTCCGCTCAGCATCGGAATTGCTCACGGACTGGGTAACGCACGCAAGCTGCTTGACGAGGTCAGGGCAGGCAGGTCAAAATTCCATGCCATTGAGGTAATGGCATGCCCCGGCGGTTGTATCGGCGGCGGCGGACAGCCACTGCACCATGGAGACTCATCCGTACTGAAGGCAAGAGCGAAGGCAATATATGATGAAGACAAGAACAAGCAAATAAGAGTATCTCATGAGAACCAGTATATTCTGCAGCTCTATAAGGAGTACCTCGGTGAACCCGGAAGTGAAAAAGCACATCACCTCCTCCATACACATTACTTTGACAAGAAGGCGAAGATCATTATCAAAAAGTGAGAAAAGTAATTTAACTATCTAAAATTCAAAGAGATGTCAAGTATAAAGATAGAACTAAGAAAAGAGGATGTTGAGAAGATCACTGAGATATGTGATTCATTCAGTAATGAACCCCTTGAGTTGATAAATGTACTTCACAAGTGCCAGGAGCACTTCGGGTACCTTCCTGCGGAGGTTCAGGAGGTTGTAGCCTCAAGGCTGAATGTGTCGACGGCAAGGGTGTACGGGGTTGTAACCTTCTATTCATTCTTCACAATGACACCCAAGGGAAAGCACCCGATAAGCATTTGCATGGGTACTGCATGTTATGTCCGTGGTGCCGAGAAAGTGCTGGACGAGTTCAGAAAGGAGCTGTCAATTCAGGTGGGAGACACGACGCCGGACGGGAAGTTTTCCCTCTCGAGCCTGAGGTGCGTAGGAGCATGCGGACTGGCTCCGGTGGTGCTCGTTGGCGACAAGACATACGGAAGGGTAGCTCCTGATGATGTCAGGGCAATACTTAAAGAGTACGAATAGTCAATTTCACTACTGACTCTTACCTTTTACCTTTTGACTTTTGACTTTTGACTTTTGACTTTCGACTTTCGACTTTCGACTTTCGACTTTCGACTTTCGACTTGAAAAAGTAATCTTTCTGTTTCCGTTTCTCCGCAATATCACGGGCAACATAGACTTTTTTGCCAGTATACGGATCAAAACCGAGGTAATACATTGCGGTAGCCAGGGTCATGGGTGTGGGCGTGAAATCCTGTACCTGCTCCGGATGCATCCCAAGCTCTTTCAGTTCGCGTGCAAGACCTGCCATCTTCTGCTCTGTTGTTCCGGGATGGGCGGAGATAAAATAGGGAATCAGTTCATACTTCAGCCCTGCCGAGCTTATGATGGTCAGGAACTTTTCCCGCAGCTTCCTGAAGTGTCTGAAGGGGCTCTTGCGCATGAGATACAGCACCTCATCGTCAGTATGTTCAGGGGCTACTTTCAGTCTGCCGCTGGTATGGTTCGTAACCAGTTCCCTCAGATAGTGCTCCTCATCCCTGCCAGCTGACGGGTTATACTCTCTGAAGAGCATGTCATACCTCACGCCGCTGCTGACAAATGCCTTTTTGATATAGTGCAGTGAATTCACTTTCTGATAAAGTGACGTCAGTTCGCGATGTGATGTATCAAGGTTGTCACAAACCGCCGGCCAAATGCATGAAGGTCTGGCACAACTTTCACATCGCTCCCTGTCTCTTCCTGCCATACGGTACATGTTTGCCGACGGTCCTCCCAGGTCGCTCAGGTATCCTTTAAATCCATCCATCCTGCTTATGCGCTCCACCTCCCTCATTATCGATCCTACGGAACGACTGCTGACGAACTTGCCCTGGTGGGCTGCTATGGCGCAGAAACTACATCCCCCGAAACAGCCCCGGTGTATGTTAACCGAGAATCTGATCATCTCCCAGGCAGGTATAGGCCCTTTTTTTGCGTAACGCGGGTGAGGTGCATAGTTGAACGGCAGGTTATAGATAGCATCCGCCTCTTCCTCCGTAGCCACCGGGTAGGGCGGATTAACCACCACTAGAGTCTCTCCGCAGGGCTCAATAAGCCTCACCGGCCTCCGGCTGTTGCTTGTCTTCTCAAAGAGCACAAAATTCTCTGCATAGGCTTTACGTGATGCCTTCGCCTCAGTGCATGAGTGCAATATTTTGTCTTTAATACCGGACAAAGGCGTGAGCGGCTCTGAGGCAGGCCTTAGTATCACGGTCTGAGGCAGGTCATTTATTGAATCCAGCTTCTCCCCTGCCTTCATTCTGCCCGCAAGCTCCCTGACAGCCTTTTCGGCCATACCGTAGATGAGCATGTCAGCGCCGGAGCCTATCAGTATTGATGGTTCAAGGGTATCTTTCCAGTAATCGTAATGCATCAGTCTCCTCATTGATGCTTCTATTCCCCCAATGACCACCGGCACGTCCGGAAAGAGCTTTTTAAGGGCTCTGGTATAAATTATTGTCGGGTAGTCAGGGCGAAATCCTGCTACTCCCCCGGGTGAGTATGCATCGTCAGAGCGCAGTCTGCGCGTGGCGGTGTAGTGATTAACCATAGAGTCCATATTGCCGGCAGTGACACCAAAGAAGAGGCGTGGGGCTCCCAGCTTGCGGAAGTCGCGCAGATCATCGCGCCAGTTAGGCTGCGGGACCACCGCCACGCGCAGACCCTCTGATTCCAGTACCCTTGCTATCACCGCCGTACCAAAGGAGGGATGATCAATGTAAGCATCACCGGTGAAGAGGATTACGTCAGGAGCATCCCATCCCAGAGACTCAACCTCCTTCCGTGAAGCAGGAAGCCAGTTTTGCGAAATATTTTCCCTTGATTTCACTCTGCCAATTTACATATATTACCTAACTTGCTTAAATAAGTGCCAAAAATCAGGTATCCTGATCAATATACCTAAATGAAAAAGGCGCGACCGGAATATTATCATCCTAAAAAGGTAACGGCATTCTTTTCAAGCTGTCTGATGATGATGATATGCTTCCTTCCCTCCTTCGCGGAAGCCCAGGATAAGCCTGAAAGACCCAGAATCGGACTCGCCCTCAGTGGAGGAGGCGCTCACGGGATAGCCCATGTCGGCGTTCTGAAAGTGATGGAGGAAGCAGGCCTGAGGCCTGACTATATCACCGGGGTCAGCATGGGAAGCATCGTAGGAGGAATGTATTCATTAGGTTACTCGGCTGACAGCATTGCCAAAATCCTGAATAGCCTTAATATGGATCTTATTATTAACAACAGGATTCCCGAAAACAAAATAATATTCGAGGAGAAGAGACACTTCTACAACAGTATCATGTCTCTGCCGATAAAATCAACGAAGGTCATCCTGCCTACCGGAATAATGAACGGACAGCAGGTAGAGAACATGCTAAACTATTATGCATGGCCCGCGGCAGATATCTCCGATTTTTCAAAACTGCCCATACCATTTTCATGTATGGCTGTTGATATTGTTACAGTCACGAAGCAGGAGCTAAGGCACGGATACCTTCCCGATGCCATGAGGGCAAGCATGGCAATACCGACAGTATTCACCCCGGTACAAACTGATTCTTCGCTGTTGGTTGACGGCGGTCTGCTCAGGAATATTGCCGTAAGCGAGGTAAAGGCAATGGGTGCTGATATTGTTATTGGTTCATATACAGGCTTTCAACAGAAGAATGAGGAAGAACTGCAGACTGCCACAGGCATAATAAAGCAAATAGGATTTATGCAGTCATACTGGGATTTCAGCAATGAGAAAGAAAAGATCGACATCCTCATTGAACCTCATGTAAAAGATCTGCCGTCGATGGAATTTGATAACCCCGACACGACAATAGAACGCGGTTACAAGGCTGCACTGGTCTACAAAGAAGAATTTAAAAGACTGGCTGACTCTCTGAACAGCATTGCACCTCAGAAACCCCTGGAGAATATCCTTGACAGGCAATTTCATGCCTTTGACAGGATTGAGGTTACAGGCAACAAGATCACTGATGCCGCTCAGGTTACAGGCGTTCTTGATATTGAACCGGGTCAAAAGGTCGACAAGGAGAAGCTTAGAGAAGGCATAGAACTACTCTATGGGAAAGCGTGGTTTGAGAAGATCAGATACCGGGTCGTTCCCCGGAATGATTCCCTGATACTTGTGATAGATTGCATTGAGAAACCGCAAACAATGCTCTACGGTTCAGTGCATTATGATGATGCCCTCAAAGCAGGACTGATAATCGGATTCTCCTCAAGGAACCTCCTGACCCGAAGATCGGTGATCAATGCAGATGCATACATTGCAGATTACTTCCGGTACAATGTGATAGGCACACAATTCATTGGCAGAAACCAAAAGTTCGGTCTGTCAATCAGTCTCGCGGGAGACAATTCACTCTATCCTTCCATTGAGATGAGAGGCATCAGAGGTGCTGTGACAAGTACCAACTTTTACAGCATGCTCAATATCAATAAAAGAATCGGGTTGAATAACATGATGAACCTTTCAGCCGGAATTGAAAATCTCTTCCTCTCACCTGAATTTCCGACTGAGTGCGGCATCACGAGGTTTAAATACAACTACATTTCAGGCTCATTCGATTACCAGGCAAACACACTTAATACCAAGCATTTTCCTGACAAAGGCATCGTCTATCTGCTGTCAGGGACAACATCAAAGCTTTACTCAGGCAAAATCAGCTCTGACAGCCTGAACGCAGAGTGCGCACTGGATAATCCACATGAATTTTCATTTGACCGCTTTTATACACTCAGGGGATCATTCAGTCACTACTTCTCTCCTGGCAGAAAGGTATCATGTAATATAAAGGGAGAGGCCCTTTACATTACCGCTACTGATTCGATCACGGCGAGGAATAATTTCTTTCTTCTGGGAGGGATACAGTCATCTGGCAGGAGGTCTGTTCCGGCAGCAGGGTTTCACCCCTACCAGATACCGGTCAAAGAGCTTGCAGGTGTTGGCTTTGAGACAGATATTGAAGTATTCAGGGATGTTCATCTTACATTTTCAGTAAATGCATTCGCAATCCGTGAGGCTGGTATGAGTTCGGGATACTCTCTCCTGGCTGGTTACTCGGCAGGTGCAGGCTATATGTCAATCATTGGCCCTATTAAAGCAGGCATCATGCAAGGATTCTATACCGAAGAGTCCGGCTTCCACGAATTCAAAGGTTATATCAGTGTCGGATTCAATTTCTGATGACAGTAACCGGTGGCCTGATTGTTGACATACATTATCTGTCAGTAATGTGATCTACCTGAAATGAATATATCAACTGTCATACTTCAGCATAAGCAGGTCTGCAATCTGGTTGTCAGGCGAAAGGTCAAGCAAAGCTTTGACATACTTGCAGATATGCTGCAACATGTATCCTTTGGCGGCTTCAGGGATGAGTTCTCAGAGCTGCAAATGACATATAGGAATATCCTTAACTATACTGTTGAAGGTATCAATGACCCGGGCCGGCCGAAGGTTTACCTGAGACTGCTTCAGAGTATCCTGAGACTGACTGACAGGGTCAAACAGGACATTTTGACACATCATTCAGGCTGGTACACCTATTCTGTCAGAGCTATTGAGGAGAAGGAAGAGAGGCTGAGGGGAGGCAATATTGTTCAGAGTGTTGATGACCTTTTCTTCAAGACCCGTCTTGATGACCTTCTCTCGTCGGCAGAGATAAAGAAACAGGAACCCGGCAGGGAACAAAAAGAGGAGATGGAGAGACTCTCAGGTATAATTTTCAAGCACCTGTGGCTCTCTGATTTCTATGGTGATGCCGAAGAGAGCCTCATTGATATTCTGCGCCGTTCAGGCCGTATTGAATGGCATGAGATGGCAACATTCGTCAGTGCAATAACCCTTAGCAGCCTGAGGATATGGGACCCAACCAAGCTGAAACTGCTTGTAAAACTGTACAAGGACAAGACCCCTCATGTTTCAGAAAGAGCAATAACAGGCCTTGTCCTGATACTTTATTATTATGATGACAGGCTCAGCCTCTACCCCGAGGTGTTGCAGATGATGAAAGATCTGGCGGCCAGAGGCGGCTTCAGGGAGCAGACCCGCACAGTGGTGCTGCAGACAATAAAGTCGCGCGACACAGAAAAACTGTCAAGAAGGATGCATGATGAGATACTGCCCAGGGTGGTGAAGCTCAGACCACGCATCGAGGAGAAGCTTGATCTCGATGCCATCCTCGGAGAGAGTATGGAAGATGGTAGAAACCCTGACTGGTCAGATATGTTCAGGGATAATGAAGAGATGTTCAAGACAATGGAGGAGCTTACAAACCTTCAGATGGAGGGTTCAGATGTGTATATGTCAGCATTCTCAGGCCTGAAGAAGTTTGATTTCTTCAGGGAACTGCGCAACTGGTTCATGCCTTTTTATCCTGACCACGAAGCCGTCGATGAGATATTCCGTGATGAGATTCTCGGTCCGGGAATCAACGAACTAGCTGAGGCTCTCTTCAAGACACCGTTCATATGCAACTCAGACAAGTATTCACTGATTCTTAACATGAAGCATCTCCCGGCCGAACAGAAAAGCATGATGCTTAAGGTATTCAGGATGGAGCTTGAAGGACTTGAACAGATGAAATATGACAGTGACCTCACCGATCCGGCAGCTGTGTTCAGGACCACCATCACACAGTATATCCATGATCTCTACAGGTTCTATAAACTCTCTGATTTCAAAAACGAGTTCGACGACCTCTTCCTGAGCAGGCTTGATATATATAACTCTCTTTTCTACAGGGAGATATGCGGATCTGAGTCTGACAGCAGGTCGCTTGCCGATTATTTCTTCAGCAAGGAGTATTACGATGACGCCCTTTCAATCTACCTGAAGGGACTGGCTTCGGTGACAGATGACGCCCAGTTGTACGAAAAGGCAGGATACTGCTACCAGAAGACAGGGGAATATGAAAAAGCGCTGGAGAAGTATTCAATGGCATCCATAATCGATCCAAAACCATGGACCCTGAAGAAGATGGGATTGTGTCTCAGGAAGCTGGGGCGACATCAGGAGGCCCTGAAGGTGTACCTCAGGATTCTTAAGAGTGAGCCTGATGATCTGAACACCATACTCGTTACAGCTCACTGCTATCTTGACACAGGGAGCTATGAAAAAGCATTGAAGCACTATTTCCGTATTGAATATGAGAATCCGGGTAATGTGAAGGTGCTGAGGCCCATCGCATGGTGTTATCTTGTCACCGGCAAGTATTCTGAGGCGGAGCGATATTTTGAGCGTCTTGCTGAAGATTCTCTCACCCATCATGACAAGATCAACATAGGCCATCTTGCTCTGTGCCAGGGGAACCCTCAGAGGGCCGCAGAGTCATATCTCAGCGCTCTTGCTGATGGCGGAATTACTGTTGCAGCCTTTACTTCTGTCTTCTCAGAAGACTCTTCTTTACTTATAAAAAACGGGGTTAATCCTGAGGATCTCCCGATAGTGCTTGACTATGTTCTGATGAGCCTCGAGAGCAGGAATCAGGGATGAGGCTGACCCTTAGGGGCATCCCGCTTACTGAATGGTTTGCCCCCCCTGTCACCTTTGTGATATGGCCACTCGTGCCTGCTCCTGTCCATCTTTTTCATAATCTCACGGTTTCTTGACTCCATTTCGCGTACCCTTGCCAGCTGATCAGGTGTAAGAAGTGTATCAATATCCTTCTTAAATGCCGTTGATACTGAATCAAAATCCCGTCTGAACTCTGACTGCATCTCGCGCGTCTGCTTTTCATAGTGCTTCATAACTTTCTCAAGCTCGAGGCGCTGCTTATCATCAGGATTGATGACATCCATCATCATCTCTGCGAAATCCCTGCCGCTGACTGACATGCGCATCTTCTTCAGTTTTGAATGCCTTATCTGGGCAGAAGTGAGCATTCCGAGGAAAAACCCTATCAGCAGAGTGGCGACTACAATTATTATTGCTCTTGTTTTCATCGTTATCAATAATTACCGGAGAGCAGTGATATCATACCCTCCTCTGTTGTGTTACCCAGGCCCAGAAGTGTCTCGAATGATAAGTCACCACCGGAAAGAAAGACTGACACAGCCAGCAGGATAATTGCCGCTGCACCGGTGATGGCAATCCTTAAAAAGAGTGAATTCATAGATATGATGACACCATCATAGAGTCTTCCCGGCTCAAGGCCCTCAAGCCTTTGCATCACTCTGCCGGTAAAGCCTTTATTAAAATCAAAAGAGGCTCTTATGTCTGCCAGGAGGGCCTTCTCCTCTTCAGCAGGCAGATAGTCATCACCAAGCAATTCCACGAGTCGTAATATCTTTTCCTTCTTCATCTGTACTCCTGTATGATCATCTTTAACTGTTCCTGTGCCCTTGAGAGTCTTGAAAGAACTGTTCCCATCGGTATTCCAAGCACCTCGGCCGTTTCCTTTGTTGAGTATCCTTCAAGCATTCTCATTACCACCACCGCCCTGAATCCGGGCTCAAGCTTTGCCAGTGCCCTCCCTATAATCTCCTTTGTATCACGCCTGTCATGATCGTTCTCATCAGTCACGTCGTATAGCGTATCCTGCAGCTGGCTGTCATTTACAAATACTCCTGATGACCTCTTCCTTCTTTTTATCTCATTAAGAGTCAGGTTAACAGCAATTTTGTTTATATAAGTAGCAAGCTTTGCTTCGCCCCTGAATTCAGAGAGAGAGTTATAGAGCCTGACAAAGACATCCTGTCCTATATCTTCCGCATAAACATTATCCCCGAGCATCCCCTTCACAGTTCTGGCTACCATTCTCCTGTATCTTTCAACGATCTCACTGAAGGCCTGCCTGTCTCCGTTAAGTGCAAGACTGACAAGCTGCTCATCTGTAAGACCATTGTAAGTCATATCCGAAGTTCATGTAATAGACAACTGAAAAGCCTGAAATATTCCACTCGGACCTCTTATTAAACAAGGTACGTTCTCAATATCCGGGGTGGGCCGGTTTTATGACCTCGATTGTCATATCCTTCCTGTAATGCATGATGAACATTCCCTTATTCTCATACCCGTCATTGCGGCTATTCCTTCTGAAGTCCGGCTCAAGACAAAGGAGTGCCGGGTTAAAGATGCCGGGGTCAGAGAGGAAGGCGCTGCCATGGCTCGCGATGCCACCAATGAAATAGAATGCAATATCAAAGCCTCTCCAGGCAAAACTCTCCGCCATCGGTTCGGTACCAAAATTTTTCCTGAATGATTTTATGAAAGATGATGCTGCGCTGCTGTTAAAATCAATAAAGCTCTCAGTAGGGATAAAAAGCTCAAGATCATAGTAATATTTAAGATCGATTGTCTCCAGGGATCTGATCTCAGGATAGCCCATCACTTTAACGCTATACTTACGTGAAAGGGTATGCAGCGTGGAGAATGCAGAACTTACCTTTGGCGTCTCAGTGGTGGCAAGGATAATTATATTTTCCCTGTCGGGTTTCAAAAGGCCCTCAAAGGTGCTTACCCCCCTGTAAGTATCATTCCTGGGAATCATTCCGGTAAAATACTGCGGTGTAACAATCGTACTGTCATCAGGTCCCGCAGGCTGCATGGCTAGTGATATCCTGTTCCAGTACTCTGAGGTCAGCGGATCACTCATGAGAGTATCTGAATATAGAAAAACGATGTTACTGCCTCTGTGCGATCTTAGCTCAGCCACTGATATATCCTGTGCCACACTTAAAGAAGGGTGCACCCTGAAGAGAGTCGGTCTGTTGCTGAGTATATTCTGGTCACGGAGTGGCACCGGTGAGACAACCGGGATCGAGTGACCGGTGGCCCACGATGAAAGAAGACTAAGATTATTTGAATAGACCGGCCCTATTATGAGGTCAACATCAATGAGTTGCCCGGAAGAGATAAGGTTGCTTATCTGATCGGTACCTCCCCCGGTATCATAAACATCAAGCTCTACTGTAAGTCCCAGCGTACGCAGACTGTCAACAGCGATAAGGATACCTTCATAAACTTCAATGAATGGTATGCTTCCCTCATATATCCACTCACCTGGCATGACAACTTCCTTATATATCTTCTTTCCCTTTGAGTCTTTTTTTGTTGAGTCAATATACGATCGTACGCTGTTTTCATTTATGAAAAACGGCAACAGTACCGCAACCTTCACCGAACCTCTAAGTTCTGTTATCACAGTCTTATCTGACGGGACCGTAAAAGCTTTAAGTGTGTCTGATACAGCGATTGTGTCTGATTCCGTACCGGAAATTATTACCTGCTCCGTTACCTGTGGCTGCTGTTTTTCTGCCTTACCCACAGAGACTTTGTCTCGCGGTATCATAAGGTAGTCACCTTCACGGGGGAAGAGCAAACCCTGGTTTGCTTTCTTAAGTTCCCTGACAGAGATGCCGTATTCGCGTGAGACTGATGAGAGGGTCTCTCCTTTAAGAACTCTGTGGTATATGAACCTTGGGTCCTGCGTGGCAGGGCTTTTTGAGGTTGAGGTTGGGATTGAGGCTGAGGCTGAGGTTGAGGCTGTTGTTGCCGTTGCTGCTCCGGCACCGGTAGTTACAGGTGGGGTTGTCTTCGGAGGGGTCTGCACGTTTGTCTGTGGAATCGGCACCTCCCCCTTTGTAACTGATGCCTTCTGGTCTGCCGCAGGAGGTGTTGATGAGGCGGGTATCTTAAGCATCTGACCCTCCTTTATCCCGTTTTCCGGTATCACATTCTCGTGTGTGATATCATCAACCTTAACATTGTATGCCTTTGATATTGAGTAGAGAGTCTGTCCCTTCTGAACAGTATGCATATAGAATATCTTACCCGCTACAACTATCTTCTGTTTTGACATCTCAACCGGCACCTGGGCTGCCATTATTGAAGAAACCAACAGTGCCGCAATAATCAAGAATCCTTTCAGAACTTGTTTTGGAGCTGGAAAAACTACGTCGTTCATTGAAGATTTTATTTTCATACTCAGATAACAGCTTTCAAGGCTCTTTATTTCAGGTCGGTAAGAAATGCTTTAACATTTCTTTCAATCCTTCTGACCGGCTCATCACCTTCTGCTTTAACAAACCTCTGTCCTGTGATCTTTTCATACAACTCAATATACCGCTCAGATATCTCTGTCACAAATTCCTTAGTCATTTCAGGGACCTTCTCCCCGCTTCTGCCCTGGAAACCGTTAGCCATCAGCCACTCCCGCACGAATTCCTTCGAAAGCTGCCTTTGCTGCTCACCCCTGGCAAAACGCTCTTCGTATCCATCGGCATAGAAGTAACGCGAACTGTCAGGTGTATGAATCTCGTCTATGAGGTAGATTTTACCATCACGTTTCCCGAACTCATATTTCGTATCAACAAGTATCAGGCCATGTGCTGCAGCTATTTCTGAACCCTTCATGAAGAGTTTCATCGAATAGTCCTCAAGCATGCGGTACTCTTCTTCAGCCACAAGCCCTGAGCTGATTATCTCCCCGGCAGAAATATCCTCATCATGCTTTCCATGCTCGGCCTTTGTTGTAGGTGTAATGAGCGGTTTCTCAAATCGCTGGTGCTCTCTCATTCCATCGGGGAGTGGTATCCCGCACAGTTCACGTGCACCTGATTTGTATGTTCTCCATGAACTGCCAGTCAGGTAACCTCTTACTATCATTTCAACCGGATAAGGCTGGCACCAGTGCCCAACCGTCACGTTCGGATCGGGAGTGGCGATATTCCAAACAGGGACTATATCTTTTACCTTCTCAAGGAACATGGCAGCTATCTGGTTCAATACCTGGCCCTTATAAGGTATACCCTCGGGCAGTACCACATCGAATGCCGAGATACGGTCAGTGACCACCATCAGAAGGTACTTGTCATCAATATTATAGACATCCCTTACTTTACCTTTATAAATGCTTTTCTGTCCCGGAAATTTGAAATCAGTTCCTGTAATTGCTTTTGACATGATATATTGCTTTAATTGTTCTTTTCCTCCTTCTGATTTTTCTCCTCAGTATCATAAGCCCGCACAATATGTTTCACCAGGCGGTGCCTGACGATATCCCTTTCATCGAAACGGATAACTGAAATTCCGTCAATACCGGTGAGCAGACGTATCGCCTGCAGCAACCCTGATTCACTTCTTCTGGGCAGGTCTATCTGTGTGGTATCACCTGTAAGAATGAACTTTGAATTCATTCCCATGCGGGTAAGGAACATTTTAAGCTGGTTGACCGTTGCATTCTGTGCTTCATCCAGTATGACGAAGCTGTTCTCGAGAGTTCGTCCCCGCATGAAAGCCAGAGGTGCAATCTGTACGGTTCCATCTTCAATCCATTGTTCAAGTTTCCGGAACGGTATCATATCGTGCAGGGCGTCATACAACGGCTGCAGGTAAGGGTCAAGCTTATCCTTCATATCACCGGGAAGAAAACCGAGCCTTTCACCTGCTTCCACTGCCGGGCGTGTAAGAACAATCTTCTTCACTTCATGGTTCTTCAGCGCCCTTACTGCCAGAGCAATGGCTGTGTAGGTCTTTCCCGTTCCTGCTGGTCCCTCAGCAATGATCAGATCATTGGCATTATACTCCTTTACAAGTAAAAGCTGGTTTACGGTCCGGGCCCTGACAGGCCGGCCGTTTGTGCCAAAGACAAGAGCATCCTCAAAATCACCGCTGGAGGCTGTTCGCATGTGATCATCATCAAGAAGAAGCCTCTCAAGATCATTTTCATCAACCCTGTTATAATTACGGTAATAATCAAGCAACTCGCCGATCTTTCCGGCAAAGAGTGAGACCTCCTCAGCCTCACCAACACATTTTATCTCACTTCCCCTTGCAATGATCTTTATCTTCGGGAAATATCCCTGTATCTGGTCAAGCAGCCTGTTGCCAGGGCCAAATAGCAATACAGGGTCTATACCTTCAAGTAAAATCACTCTCTCTGTCATCCTCTCAGCTGTTCTTTTTTCCCTACTCGTTGTTTGTCAAACACTTACAATATGTTTAAAATTTTCTTACAGGCTGCTTACAAAGTAAGTTTATTTTTTTCAGAAGATTATCTTTGCTATAACTATTTTGAGGATGGCAATTATCACACTGACGACTGAGTGGAGAGAGGATGATTTCTTTCACGGGATACTGAGGGGCAAGTTGAGCAGCCTCTGTCCGGGGGCGGTGGTGATAAACAATGCCTCCGCTATCCCTCCACTGAACATCAGTCACGGTGCCTTTGTCATCAGAAACACCTTCAGCCATTACCCGGAAGGCACAATACATCTTATTTTTATCAGCAGCGAAGGGTCAGGGCAGCAGCCTCATCTGCTGGTAAAAGCCAGGGGACACTGGTTCATCGGGGCTGATAACGGCATCTTTAACCTTATACTCAACTCAGAGCCTGACCTGACAATTTCCCTTGACAACCATGAACTGAGTGATGAGATTTCTCTTTTCGTCAGGGCTGCAGCAGCTATAAACGACGGCAAGAATCCAGAGTCACTCGGAAGAAAGGTGAAAGGAGTATCTGAGAGAGTTCCGCTCAGGGCCACCATTGATCGCGATGTGATTATCGGAAGCGTCATCTTCATTGACTCATATGGCAATGCAATCACAAACATAACCCGGGAAATTTTCTCAAGAGTATTTGATGGCAGGGCATTCCGGATACTCATTAAAAGCAACAAGTATCATACTGAAAAAATAAGCCTTTGTTACAGCGACGAACCTGTAGGTGAACTGCTGTCACGATTTAACAGCATCGATCTGCTTGAAGTATCTGTCAACGGAGCCAATCTCTGTCAACTGTTCGGAATCGAAACAGGTGATGCAGTGCGGGTTGAAGTCAGAAGCAGCACACAGGCAGGTAACGGACTTTTTTGAAATATTGAACCACGAATGAGAGACAGAACGATCAAAGAATTCAGCAGGCTCCTGGATATCATGGATGAGCTGAGAGTGAAGTGTCCATGGGATCAGAAGCAGACCAAGGAGACCCTTAGAAAGCTTACCATTGAAGAGACTTATGAGCTTGCCGAAGCCATTATTATGAATGACTATGACAGTCTCAAAAAAGAGTTGGGAGACCTTATGTTGCATATAGTATTCTACTCATTGATTGGTTCGGAGGAAGGTCACTTTGATATGGGCGATGTTCTTGAGGGTATAAACGAGAAACTTGTCTACAGGCACCCTCACGTCTTCGGTGATGTCAGTGTAACACGTGGTGCAAGGGAGGTGGAAGAGAACTGGGAAAAGCTTAAAATGAATGAACAGCTTGAATATAAACCGGTATTATCCGGAGTCCCGGCATCACTGCCGGCGACAGTGAAAGCCAACAGGATACAGGAAAAGGTTAGGGGTGTGGGTTTTGACTGGGAAAACCGGGAACAGATATGGGACAAGGTTACAGAGGAACTTAATGAGCTGAAGCACGAAGTGGCAGCCGGTAAAAGAGAAGATATCGAAAGCGAACTGGGTGATCTCTTCTTTTCAATAATTAATGCTGCCCGGCTTTATGAAATTGACCCGGAAACAGCACTGGAAAGGACAAACAGGAAGTTCATCAGCAGGTTTAACTACCTGGAGCAGCAGACTCTTGCACAGGGGAGATCACTGCATGATATGACCCTTGATGAGATGAATGTCATCTGGGAGGAGGCAAAGAAACAGGATAAGTAATAATAAAAACCTCAACCTGAGTATTTATAGCTGAGCATCTGGTAAATGATCTTTGCCGCCATGAAGTCGGGAGCCTTGTTTGTCTCCGATGGACATAACTCCACAACGTCAAAGCCAACAACATTGTATCTCCTGAAAACCTCCCTGAGAAATGCCATCACCTCCCTGTAATCGGGGCCACCCGGTTCAGGCGTACCGGTTGAAGGCATTACTGATGGGTCAAATACGTCAAGGTCTACCGTAATATAAACGTTCTCCGTCAGGAGATCAGCGGCCCGGGCATATAATGACCTGTCAGCCCACAGTTCATGAGCATAAAAGATCCTGCTGCTGTCAGCATATGGCAGCTCCTCATAAGCCATGCTCCTGATGCCAACCTGCAGAACGGGAGCACATTCCTTCGCTCTTGACATGACACAGGCATGATTCAGCGGGGAGCCCTCATATAGCGGTCTGAGATCAGAGTGGGCATCCAACTGCAGAATGGTCAGGTTGGTAAAAACAGAAGCTACAGCTCTGAATGCTCCTACGCTCACTGTGTGGTTTCCTCCCATGAGCACCGGAAAACGCTTCTCAGCCAGGAGCCCTGATACTGTTCTGAAGACAGCCTCTGTCACCTCCTCCGGATCAGGCCCGGTAACCAATGGTGGCATGGTGAAAATACCCTTCCTGTGAGCCTCAGTGCCTGTCTCAATATCATAAAATTCAAGAGCCGGAGAGGCATCGAGTATAGCTGCCGGGCCCTTGTCAGCACCCTTTATATATGTGCTTGTGGCGTCATATGGCACAGGAATGATAATGATCTCTGATTCATCATAACCATAGACCACCTCATCACCGCCAAAATTAGTAACGGCCATATCACTCTTCCCCGGTTGGCTTCTTCTTTGCACCCTTCTTCCCGGTGCCTGTCTTTACTCCTTCCTTTTTCGAAGCCCCTTCCTCAGCCTTAACCTTAACCTTAACCTCAGCCTCAGCCTTAGCCTTAGCCTTAGCCTTAGCCTTAGCCTTAACCTCAGCCTCAGCCTCAGCCTCAGCCTTAGCCTCAGCCTCAGCCTCAACCTCTTCCTCCTTCACCAGAAGATTTAGCTTATGAAGGATGTTATACCAGTGCAGTACCTTCTTTATATCCGATGTATAAACCCTGGTTCGGTCATACTCGGGAAGAGCTTCAATAAAGTACTTCTTAAGCTCAGCATCAGGGAGCTTATGAGAGATGGTCTCACCGCCGTTCTCCTTCTCCCATATTCTGTCCATAACTTTGCCCAATGGCATGTCTTCGCCAGTCGTAAATATTGCTATCTCCTCCAGAGCGCTTACTTTTGCGGTGGCTCCTGCACTCAGGCGCCGGCCAGTCTCAAGGTTCTCCACAATAACCGCATTTTTACCCTGCGCAATGAACTTGAAGAGGGTTCCTTCACCGGAAATCGCCAGAATATCTTTCAGATTCATTTTTTTGAATTAAATGTTAATAATTGTATTTCAAAAACTTACTATACGATATTTCGTTCTTTCTTTATTTTTTCCCATGCTTCGTTTACTGACCTGAACTTTTCCTCAGCTGTTTTTCTGAACTCTTCGCCCAGGTGGCTAACCTTGTCGGGATGGTATTTAATTGCCATTTTCCTGTATGCTTTCTTCAGCTCTTCTTCCGTTGCTGACCGTTCCACCTCCAGAATTCGGTAAGCGGCATCAGTAGAGGGTACAAACATGTTCTGGATTGATTCATAGTCTGTTGCTGAAATCCCCATCATGTCGGCGATAGCCCTTATTACTTTTGTTTCTGCAGGTTCAAAGCGGCCGTCAGCTGCCGAGATATTGTATAGAATATGGATAAGCTGGAGCCTTGAAGGGTAATCCATATTCTTCCTTATCTGTGAGCAAACGTCGCGCAGAGGGATTTCCTGTTTCAGGAGGTCTCTTAGCATCATAAGTGCTTCCTGTGCAGTATCAGGCCCGAACTGACTGATAAAGAAGCGCTTGACATAATCAAGTTCAGCTTTTACAACGCGGCCGTCAGCTTTCATCACAGCAGCGATGAGTACCAGCAGGCTCATGCCGAAATCACCCGGTGTTGTCCCTGGTCGTACCTGGTGCCTTGACTGCTGCCAGGTCACAGTCTTGGAGTTGTCAACTACCGAGCCTATGAAAAAGCCCAAAAGTCCGCCTATCGGTCCTCCCACCACAAAGCCCAGGCCTCCGCCTATCCACTTAGCAAAATTTCCCATTATTTATCCTTAGCTGCAAGACGGAGCATATCGTCGTGGATCTTTAAAATCTCCGGAATTATCATTTCGTTGTCCGCATTGTTTATGACATAATATGACTGGTCCTCTCTTTCGTCATCCTCCATCTGGTTATTTATCCTTTCCAGGACCTCTTCCCGGCTCATTTCGCTCCGGCCCATGACACGGGAGATACGCTCTTCCACCGGTGCTGAAATTGATATGACCCTGTCAACAAGCTGGTCAGCCTTTGCCTCAAAGAGTATCGCCGCTTCCATTATTACATAGGGTGCATCAGTGACTGACGACCATGCTTCAAATTCGCGGAGGACGGCGGGATGGACAGCAGAATTTACTCTCTTCAACATTTCAGGTTCATTGAAGATCAGTCGTGCAAGCTCTCTGCGGTCAAGCTCGCCATCTGTATACAGATTTTTCCCGGCTATTTTATTTATCTCTGTCCGTATGTCGGGATCACTGTTCATCAACTGCCTGGCTTTGACGTCAGCAACAAACACGGGCACACCCAGGACCCTGAAGATCCTGCAGACGGTTGTCTTACCGCTGCCTATGCCGCCTGTGACGCCCAGTCGTCTTGCCATACAACCGGGTTATTTCTTTTGATGATTTTTCAGACTGAAAACTGAGACATCCCTGTCAAGCAATGTGACCTCCACATTTACCCTTTTCTGCGTTGTCTCAAGGTATTCAGGAAAAACAAGAGGTACCTTTACCTTGAAGTTACCTTCCATTCTGCTGAATGAGCGGTGCCGGGTTGATATACCCCTCAGGGTATCAAGCACATGGTCCGGACCTGTCACTGTGACACTGTCAGGATCAGCCACAAGAACAACCCGTGTTCCCGCCGGCGCATCTAACTTAAGATCGGGAAGCACCGCCATTCTCCTTGTAACCAGCCTGTCATAACCGAAAAAAAGCGTGTCGGGATGAATGGAAATAATCTCAAAATCTGCATGTAGCTGTTTGGAGAAGTTCTGTATCAGACCCGACGTCACCAGGTAATAATGAGGAACAGGTCCGGGGATACGTTTCGGGGCTACCCTCGTGAAATCTATAACAACCGGCGCCCTGCTTCCTGAGAGCTTCATCTTCAGGATCGAATAACCAGGCCCGCGCAGATCCATCTCCATCTTATCAGGAAGATCACCTGTGATAATGCGGTCTTTAGGCGGATTGATGTACCTTACCGGATAATTTATTGTCCCCTCAAGCTCTTTCCCCAACTCATTAAGATACCAGAAAACGAATGACAACAGGAGAAAGAAGGTAAATGCAGGCAGTTCCCTGTAAAGGATGCCTCTTTTTTTCTTCTTCTCATCTGCCGTCATTGACTGTTCCTATTATTCAGAGATCACTTCTTTTCGATGTCGGAAGGATCTCTGAGAACTGCGTTCTTGTCAACCCTAACCTTGACATCGTTAGCGATCTCGATAGTAACAACGTTATCTGTCACTTCCAGTACCTTGCCGTAGATGCCACCTGTTGTGATAATCTTGTCACCTTTTGAGATTGAACTGCGGAAATTGTTTAACTCCTTCTGCCTCTTCATCTGCGGCCTGATCATAAAGAAATAAAACACCACGAAAACGAGCAGGAGGGGAAGAAGGCTTGTAAGCATGTTTGGACTTCCCTGTCCGGCAGGTGTGGCCTGTAAGTAGATAAATGATAATGTGCTCATAATTTAAAATAGTTATTTATTGGTTCCTGTATTAATTACGTCAGCCATGATGCGCAATATTACCAAATTATTTTCTGCATTTGACTGAACTACAACTGTTTTTGTCTGTAATCCTTCTCGTCCTGAGGTATCAAAGATCACTTCTATTGTACCGCCCTGACCCGGAGTTACCGGTTTCTTGCTGTATTTAGGGACCGTACAACCGCAACTGGCAGACGCTGCTGTAACCACCAGGTCTGCGTCTCCGGTGTTGGAGAATTTGAAGATGCAACCTACTTTCTCTCCTGGTTTGACAGCCCCGAAATTATGATCGAGCGTATCGAACTTAATGAACGCAGTTCCTGTAGTATCGACAGGATTCTCCCTGCCGGCACCCGATGATGTTCTTCCGCATGATGATATAACCATCATGCCCAGCACTGCAATCATTGAAAAGTATGTTACTAAATTCTTCACTCGTTTCTATTTTACCACAGAGTTACACTGAGTTCTAAACTGAGTAACACTGTTTCCTCTTACTTCTTAATTCTTAATTCTTAATTCTTAATTCTTAATTCTTAATTCTTACCCCTACTCCTCACGCCTCACATCTCACATCTCAGCGCCCCTTGCTCCCCACCTTCGCCAAGGCTATGGTGGGCAAAGCTTGCTCCCTGCTCCTAGCTCTCTCCAATAAGCCCCCTCCCTGACTTGACCAGGCTGTTGTCAGCCCTCATCTCTCTTACTATCTTGTCAAGGATTCCGTTTACAAAAGTACTGCTTTTGGCCGTGCAGTACTCTTTTGCAATCTCAATATATTCATTTAATGTTACCTTAACAGGTACCTCAGGAAACTCTGAAAGCTCTGTTATTGCCAGTTGCATCACAAGCTTATCCATCAGTGCTATCCTCTCCACTTCCCAGTTGGTAGTATGGGCATCTATGATAGCAGAATTCTTATCGCTGTTCAGTATAGCCTTTCGCAGAAGCACCTTTACAAAGGTCTCATCATCACCGTTTGTGTACATCGGAAGCAAAGGGATATCTCTTCCCTCATCATGCTCCCTGAACTTCCCGAGAGTGTTTTTGATCATTGCTGTCACAAATGGAAGGTCATCATTCCAGTATACTGACTGCTCCTCGAGGCTTGAATTGAGGTCTTCAGATGCCGGCAGGAGTTTTATCACAAGCTCCTTGACAAACTTAAGATCAGCCTTGTAGCTTCCATCGGACGATAACATATACTGATTATAAGTTTCCCATCCTGTCATGTCGCTGAATACCTTTCTTACGACCTCCGGATGATTCTCCCACGTTAGTCCGAGTGTTCCCAGGTAGCGGCTAAGTGATTTAAAACCGGTTATCTTCTCCTTCCTTGACCAGAGAGCAGGGGTTGCCCCTGAGTAACGGCGGAGTTGTTCGTTATGCCTCAGCTGGTCTATGACCCTGTTATCGGAAAAGCGTGTGTTTGGATTGATATCCTCAGGAGAGGGGATCCTCTTCGTGCGCGAGAGCATAACCTTCTCACGGGCTGCATCAGAAAGCGCAATAATAAGCAGAAGGAGATAATGATAGAGATCATAGCTTTTCCGTATGCTCAGCATCAGCTCCTGTTCAGCTGTCTCAAGGTCATCAATCTCTTTCCTGTTGCAGGCGTAAAGTACTGTCAGTGCCTTTATCCTTAATTGTCGTCTGCTTATCATTGAAAGAACATAAATTTCAGGCAGCAAAGATAAAAAAATCGCCATGCATTTATGCCGTGACTCCAAAAAACTCTCACAATTTGATACTTCCACTTTGAGATGATAAAATATTTGTTACATTTGAGCATACTAACCATTAAAATCCTAAAACAACCGCAGGTGATGGAAGACGAGAAAGGCAGAAATGAAGGTCAGAATGAGAGAAGTGACAAAGAGGAGGTATTTACAAAAGTTGTCCGTGCGGGAAAAAGGACCTACTTCTTTGATGTTAAGTCAACAAGACACGAGGATCTTTATCTGACAATTACCGAAAGTAAAAAGAGACAGGGAAAGGAAGGAAAGATGTTTTATGAAAAACATAAGATTTTTCTTTATAAGGAGGACTTTGAGAAGTTCACCGAAGGCCTTCGAGAAGCTGTAACTTTTGCCGGAAACGGTGAAGGATACCGTCTGACTGAACCTGCTGTTGCTGAGGCTGAAGAGGCTGTTACCGAGGTTGCAGCTGACGGCTTCTCCGATGTTGACTTTGATGATCTTGGCTCGAAGTAGAAGGACCCTGTTCAACACTCTTTAGAACGTCATACCTGAGATCAGATGGATTATCTGCTATTATCTCTCGCAATTATTCTTATGCTGCTGGGTATAGCAGGATGCCTGGTGCCGGTGCTGCCCGGACCGCCACTGAGTTACCTTGGTCTGGTACTGGTGCATTTCACCCGTTTTGCCGATGTCAGCCATAAGCTCTTCATAATACTGGGCGTCATCGCCATCGCTGTAACTCTTCTCGATTATATAGTTCCTGTCTGGGGTACCCGTCACTTCGGTGGCTCAAAGTACGGGACACGAGGTGCAACGGTGGGGCTCGTTATAGGACTCTTTCTTGGTCCGGCAGGCATCATTCTCGGACCATTCATCGGTGCAGTGGTAGGAGAACTCATCTTCCGGGATGACCTGAAGTATGCGTTGAAGGCAGGTTTCGGAAGCCTGCTGGGCTTCATGACGGGAGTGGGTCTCAAGCTCGCCGCCTCATTTATTATCACCTTTTACTTCATCAAGGTCTTAACAACCTAGGGTAGCCACCATCACCGCCTTGATTGTATGCATGCGGTTCTCTGACTGCTGAAAGACTATTGAACGGGGTGACTCAAACACCTCTTCCGTCACTTCCATACCGTCAAGTCCAAACTTTCTGAATATCTCCTCTCCCATCTTCGTCTCCCTGTTGTGAAAAGCAGGCAGACAATGAAGGAATTTTACCTTCGGATTGCCAGTCAGCCTTACTGCCTCGCCATTCACCTGGTAAGGTTTCAGCAGCCTTATCCTCTCCTCCCAGACCGAGTCAGGCTCGCCCATTGAGACCCATACGTCAGTATAGAGGAAGTCTACGCCCTTAACAGCCTCAGCCACATCTTCTGTAAGGGTTATACGTGCGCCTGTCTCAGCCGCAATAGCCCGGCATTTCTTTACCAGGTCGTCTGCCGGCTGGCATGCCCTGGGAGCCGCTGCCCTGAAGTCCATCCCCATCTTGGCAGCACCTACCATGAGGGAGTTGCCCATATTATTACGGGCATCACCAAGGTAGCAGAAGCTGATCTGATTCAGCGGCTTGTCTGAATGCTCAAGCATTGTCATGAAGTCTGCCAGTATCTGCGTCGGATGAAACTCATTCGTTAGTCCGTTCCATACAGGAACACCGGCATAGGCCGCCAGCTCTTCGACAATATCCTGACCGTAACCACGATACTCGATGCCGTCGTACATGCGGCCCAGTACCCTGGCTGTATCCTTCATTGACTCCTTGTGTCCGATCTGTGACCCTGAGGGGCCCAGGTATGTCACATGCGCTCCCTGGTCAAAGGCTGCCACTTCAAATGCACACCGTGTGCGTGTCGAGGTCTTTTCAAAGATCAGAGCGATATTCTTCCCCTTAAGTCGCTGCTGTTCAGTTCCGGCATATTTTGCCTTCTTCAGATCGAAGGAAAGATCAAGCAGGAATTTTATCTCTTCAGGTGTGAAGTCAAGGAGCTTCAGGAAATGACGGTTTCTTAAGTTGTAGGCCATGATATTTGCGATTTGCGATTTGCGATTTGCGATTTGCGATTTGCGATTAAATTCTTCTGCAAAAATAACTTTTGTCGTGGTACTTGAGTCTTTTTTCTGAAGGTCTTAAGGTTTGAGGTCTGAGGTCTGAAGGTTCCAATGTTTCAAAGTTTCAAAGTTTCAAAGTTCCTCTATAACCGATAAATAAAAACTGCATAACCGCAAAACCTGGTAACACCGCTTACCGATTACTGATTACCGATTACCTCTCCCAACTCCTCAAATCTCATATCTCATATCTCACATCTCACATCTCATATCTCATATCTCTGCACTCCCTGCTCTTAATCATACTCCATCGTTATCTTCGTCCCGTACCTCTTGTCTTCGAGCTTAAAGGCCTCGGTGATGACGCTCTTGCTGCCTCCGGCTTTTATGAAGTTAAGGCATGCCTCAATCTTGGGAGCCATGCTTCCCTTTGAAAATTGACCTTCATTGAGGTATTTTAAAGTATCATTATAGTCAAGAAATTCCTTTATCTCCTGATCAGGTTTCTTATAATTGATATAGACGTACGGAACATCCGTCAGTATATAAAACTCATCTGCTCCGATCGTTGAGGCAAGGAGTGACGATGCCAGATCCTTGTCTATCACCGCCTCTGCCGGTCTGACATCATTCTTTTCATCGATGTATACCGGTACACCGCCGCCGCCTGCAGCAATAACGATGCTTCCTCTTCGTGCCAGCTCGCGAATGAGTTCATGATTCATTATTTCAACAGGCCTGGGAGACGGCACTACCCTGCGGAACCCTCCTTCAGCCTTTACCTCCTCCATGAAGACCCATCCCTTTGCGCGTGTGAGTTCATCAGCCTGCTCCTTTGAGTATATCTTACCTACCCTCTTCTGCGGATCGGAGAAGGCGCGATCATCCTTGTCAACAAGCACCGTCGTCACGAGGCATACAACATTCTTCTTTATCCCATGTTTGTTGAGTACATTCCTGAACATTCTCTCAATCATGTACCCTATTCCGCCCTGCGAGTCTGCAACACATATGTCAATAGGCATCTGGGCTATACCGTACATCTGTTCCCCTGCATCGTTTCTCATAAGTATATTGCCTACCTGCGGACCGTTACCATGTGTTATGATAAGGTCATAACCCTCCCTGATAAGAAAGACAAGGTTTTCAAGCGTATCGGTTGTATTCTGCTCCTGCTCCTCTATCGTGCCAAGCTGATCACCCCTGAGCAGGGCGTTTCCTCCAAGTGCTACTACAGCAAGCTTTTTATCCATAGACGTTTTTTCAGTAAGGTGACAAAGCTAAAATTTTATGGTTAAAAAAACCATGCTTAATCAAATGATATAGAAGAAAAGATCAAATTATTCTCTGCACCCGTTAGGCGGATTATGTTCGTTGAAAGCACTTTATTATTACATTTACAAAGAAATATTTTTAAGTGAAGAACCGCTCCTTCTTTATTACCTCAATACTGATTTCAATTTTCATACTGCCCTCCTGCAGAGAAATGGGCTCCAGGAACATGCGGGAGGGTGAGATATTCTTTAGCATCAGGTATATCAAGAATCCCTCCTCCCTGCCAAAGGACCTTCTGCCCAGAGAACTGACCATATCATTCAGAAATGATCTTTTTCATACTGAGCTGAATGCTCCTTTTGGCAACACCGGGATAACAACCATTATCAATCCAAAGGAAGGTATCTATGATACATACCTTAACATGCTCTCATTCAAGTATTGTTTCAGGGGAGGCTCAGATGACATACAGCCAGGTTTTTCATCAATGAAGGGGATATCTTTCAGGGAGACGGGCAAAAGATCGGAAATATGCGGGTTGAGATGCAACCAGATTGAAGTCCGCCTACCCGGCAGAGAAAAGGTATGGTATGTTTGGTATACTGATGAGATTAAGGTTGAGAACCCCAACAGAATGACACCCTACAGGGAGATTGACGGTGTACTTATGGATTTCTTTTATGTCATCGGTGATGCAGAGTTGCAGTTTATCGCTGATGAGGTTTTCGTAAGAGATATCCCGGACAAGGACTTCGAGAAGAAAAAGAACTACAAGGAAGTCTCAGACGGTTTCCTTGATTCACTCATTCTTAAAATGATAGCCTTTTAGAATTTTTAAATCTTCAGCTCAACCATTTTTCTTACATTTGCTAGTCAATTAAATCATTGCCGCCCATGCGGGCTGAATAACTTATATTAATGATGGTCAAGGAGAAAAAGAATGGCACTGCGTCATCACGGCAGAAGAATGCGGCAGGAACTTCGTCCGGAGAAAATCCCAGGTTCATCTCCGGTATTCTGCTGCTGGTCTTTTCACTTTATATGCTGGTCGTATTCATCTCCTACATTATCTCCGGCAAGGCAGACCAGGATTCTATAAACATACAGTCCGCTGATACGGAGTATATATACCAGAACTGGGGAGGGAAATTCGGATTCAAGGTAGGCCACTACTTTATCTTTAACGGTTTCGGAATCGGTGCATTCTTTATACCTCTTATTATCGGAGCATTCAGCCTTGCTCTTCTCAGGGTGAAATATTTCAGGCTCTGGAAAAATGTGCTCAGGTTCCTGTTGGCTACTATTCTTGTGTCAGTGATTCTCGGATATCTTGCAGGTCAGTCATCATTCCTGGGTGCCGGACCGGGAGGTGAATATGGTTATCGGATAGCAGGCTGGTTGAACGACCTGATGGGCAAAGTTGGAACGGGTGCAGTGATGCTTGTTCTTACAGTGGCCTACCTGGTCTTTGCACTGCATGTCAGTCCCCAGGCTATCAGAAGACCCATTGAGGCAGTGGCCAGGGCAGGTGCAGCTTTTGCAGCCAACGGGCGCAAGGAGCAGATCATTGAAGAGGAAACAGAGGTAGCTCCTGAGGAAAACTTCCCTTCGCATGAAGAAGAGCCCCTAAGGGCTGATGAGGAGGAAGAAGAGGAGACAGATGACTTTTATAAACCCCCCGTTTATGAGCAGAGACCCATCGTCAACGTCATCGGCAAGGGACAAAAGCCTTCAGACCCGGGTATTGAGGAGGATCAACCTGTCCCCGGCCTGCCCCCTTTTGATCCAAGGCTCTCGCTGCCACGCTACCGTTTTCCGACAGTGGCTCTGCTGCGTGATTACAAAAATGCCTCCTCAACAACAAATGAAGAGGTTAATAACAACAAGGAGATAATACTCAAGACTCTCTCTGACCACAAGATCACAATAAAACAGATCTCTGCCACAGTAGGCCCTACCGTCACACTGTACGAAGTGGTTCCTGACCGCGGGGTGAAGATACACCGCATCAAGACTCTTGACAACGACATAGCCCTGAGCCTTTCGGCACTGGGCATAAGGATCATCGCCCCCATACCGGGAAGAGGAACAGTGGGCATCGAGGTACCCAACAAGAAGCCTGAGACCGTCTCTATGAAAAGCCTGCTGGCGTCACAGGCATTCATCGACTCCAAACATGAGCTGCCGCTGGCCCTCGGGCGTACTATAACAAATGATCCCTTTATCATTGACCTTACAAAAATGCCTCACCTGCTTGTTGCAGGCGCTACAGGGCAGGGTAAGTCGGTAGGGCTGAATGCTATAATTACCTCGCTGCTGTACAAAAAGCACCCGGCGGAGCTTAAGCTCGTACTTATTGACCCTAAGCGGGTAGAGCTGCCTCTCTATATGAAGATTGAAAGGCATTTTCTTGCCAAGCTGCCCGGTGAAGATGATGCCATCGTTACTGACACCAGGAAGGTAATCAATACCCTTAACTCACTCTGCATACTGATGGATCACAGGCTCGGCCTTCTCAAACTGTCGCAGACCCGAAACATCAGAGAGTACAATGACAAGTTTATCGCCCGCAGGCTCAATCCTGAGAAGGGGCATGATTATATGCCATATATCGTGCTTGTAATTGACGAGTTTGCCGATCTCATAATGACTGCGGGACGAGAGATAGAGTCACCCATCGGAAGACTGGCACAGTTATCAAGGGCAGTGGGCATACACCTTATCATCTCAACACAGAGGCCTTCGGTGAGTATCATTACAGGCTTCATAAAGGCAAACTTCCCCTCGCGAATTGCATTCAGGGTATTCTCGGGTGTCGACTCACGAACCATTCTTGATACTACAGGAGCAGACAGGCTCGTCGGCCGTGGCGACATGCTCATCTCCCAGGGTGGCGAACCCATAAGAGTGCAGTGCGCCTTTATCGATACACCTGAGATAGAAGACCTGACAGAATATATCGGGTCACAGCAGGGTTATCCTGAGGCAATGCAACTGCCAGAGTATTATGGTGATGAAGAGAGCGATAACGGAGCAAGGGAGGTGGACCTGAAGAAACGCGACCCGCTCTTCGACGAGGCCGCCAGGCTGGTAGTACAGCACCAGCAAGGCTCTACCTCGCTCATACAGAGACGTATGCAGTTAGGATATAACCGTGCCGGCCGCATTATAGACCAGCTTGAAGCCGCAGGTATCGTAGGGCCCTTTGAAGGAAGTAAGGCGCGGGACGTTGTTGTTCAGGACATGAACACTCTGGAACAGATTTTGAAGAGGCTCAATGAAGAGACTATCTGATATGAAAAATTACACCTTCACGCGCCCCCTCAACCTCAACCTTATCCTCTGCCTCTGCCTCAGCCTCTGCCTCAGCCTCAACCTCAACCTCATCTCTGCTCAGAAGGATCCCGAGGCGCTTAAGATACTAACCGCGTTCAGCAATAAAGCAACATCGGCTCCTTCGATATCAATTGATTTCACTTTCATAACCAATGACAGCAGGGACGGCTCCGTCAACACGATGGAAGGCTCTGTTGTTATGACCGGTGATAAATACAAACTATCAATGCCCGACAACAGTGTCTGGGCTGACGGAAAGAATGTCTGGAGCTACCTTCCTGATGTCAATGAGGTAACCATTACGGCCTCCGATCCTGATGATGAGTCATTCATGTCGAGACCCTCAATGCTCTTCACTCTTTATGAGGAGGGTTACAAGGTCAGGCTTCTCGAGCAGACGGAGAAAGAGTGGGTCATCGATCTCTATCCTGAAGATCTGACGCTGAACCTGGTCCGCATAAGGCTCAGGATAGCGAAGACGACTTATAGTCTGAAGAAGGCCGAATATGTGACTAAGGATGGCATCACTGTCACACTCATTGCAGGCAGGTTTGATCTCACTTTCAAACCGGCAGCAAACTATTTCACATTCAATGCTTCTGATTACAAGGGAGTAGATGTGATTGATATGAGGTAAAGGGGCAAGGAGCAGGGAGTGCAGAGATGTGAGATGTGAGGCGTGAGGCGTGAGGATTTTACCACTGAGTGACACTGAGTTTTTACAGAGTAACACTGCTTTGGTTTTGGAAATAAAAACAGTGAAACTCATTTTTAACACTGTGTAACTCTGTGGTTAAACTTTAAAACAGAAACTTTGAAACCTTGAAACACTGAAACTTTGAAATAGTAAGACCTTCAGACAGCGAAGCATCAGAAGATAAGATATGGACCTGTTTATTTGCACTAATGTATACCTGCCCCTCCGGGCCGCTCCCTCCCACCGGGCAGAGATGGTGAGCCAACTATTGTTCGGAGAGAGGTTTAATGTTACTGAGAGTTCGGGTACATGGCTGAAGATAGAGACACTTTTTGATTCATATAGCGGATGGATCGATTCATCCCATTCCGGTTATCAAAGCTGGGATGCAGAACAGGCAGGCATAATAACGACCTGTCAGCTGTCATGCAAGCTTGAGGATGGCAGCATCATGAACCTGGCACCGGGAAGTGAACTCTTTAATTTAAAGGACGATTTCTCCGGCTTCACCATCGGTAGCAAAAATTACATCATCCAGGAGCCTCATGCCTCACGCCTCATCCCTCATGACCTGGTTACCAGGACTGCCCTGCAATACATTAATGCACCCTACCTCTGGGGTGGCAGAACGCCGGCCGGCATTGACTGTTCAGGACTGGTGCAGATTTTATTCAAGGTACATGGTATTGCTCTGCCGCGCGATGCTGCGCAACAGGCTGAGAAAGGCATAACGGTAAATTTCTTCGGCGAGGCACAACCAGGCGACGTGATATTTTTCTCAGGCGAGACGGATAAAATATCCCATACAGGCATACTTGAAAAGTCTGGATCAATCATACATGCCTCAGGATGCGTCAGGAGAGACAGGGTTGACCACCAGGGTATCTGGCGCGATGACACTGGCCGATACACTCACCGGCTTCGCATCATTAAAAGATTTGCATAATGGCACCTGGAAGTATAAAAGCTCTGGTGGTCATAATTGTTATCCTGTTCGTGGTCTACATTATCATGCGGAAGAAACATGAGAAAAAAAGTCATGGAAAGAACTACAGGTCAGGCCTGCGAGCCAGAAATAATTCCGGGCAATAAATAAAGAAAGCTGTCCTTCAAGGGCAGCTTTCTTGTTATTGAGTTAAATAAATAGCTTAATTACCATTCCCTGTCATAAGTTTGTTTGTACTTATTTCACTGTCCGGTATGGGCCAGATATATGAAGCACTTGTTGGAGGAACAGTTGGGAGACCACCCTTGCTGGGAATCGTACTCATGGTTCTCAAAAGATCCATGTTACGGTGCCCTTCTCCAAGAAACTCAATATTTCTTTCGAGCATAACGGCAGCGTTAAATGCTGCAGCATCGGCAAAACTGGCCAGAGTATATGCTCCTGCAGGATATGAGCGAGTGCGCACTGCATTAAGAAGGTCTACCGCCTGCTGTGTAACAACATTACCATCCTTAACAAGAGCTTCTGCGTAGTTAAGTAATACCTCAGCATACCTCAATACCGGTGCATAATCTGACTGAACCGTATAGCTCTGCCATTTCCCGACAAAGTACCTGGTAACACCGCTGACAGTTCCTGTCTGAAATAATACTCTTCTGGCGTCAGCCGCATTCAAGGCAAGAAATGCTTCACCGGTTACATTAAGATAGTATGACTCAGATGAACTTGGATGATTATAATGAGCAAGCGAATTCTGAGTACCTGCAAGGTTTGTCGCAGTAAAGGGCATTGAAAGTATTGACTCGGCGGTTGTATAAGGAGAAGCCCAAATTGCTGCAAACGTTGAACTCAGGGCAAGAGGAGCACCAGTTGGAGCAACGTAGGGAGCAGCTGCCGGGACAATTTTTGCCGCTTCTGTTTTGACTGCTGCCCAGTTGTTCATATGAAGATAAACCCTGGTTTTGAAAGCGATTATTGTATTCTTATGGATCCTTGTCGTTCGCAGTAAGGCATTCGCGTAGGTTGCGGCAGCCAGAGGTTCTGCGTCATTAAGGTCTTTAAGAATCTGGGTATATGTCTGTGCCACTGTGCTTCTTGCCAAATCATTATTTCCACCAATAATATTAGCAGTAAGCCTTAAAGGCATTCCAGGACTTGCGCCATTGTCTTTGTTATACGGTTGGGCATACAACTGTAAAAGATCAAAGTAACACATCGCCCTAAGGGTTAGTGCCTCACTCTTATACTGGTTGTATTCAGCGTCAGTAATCAGTCCTTCAAGATTGCCATCAGTCTTATTCTGATCCAGGCCTTCAATGAAAATATTGATTGCATTTATAGCTGAATAAATTGCTCCCCATAAATTCTGCACCTCATCTCTTGAACCAAGAAGAGAATGGTTCCAAGTAGCATAGCCTGTCACAAGGTTTGTGCTTTTGGGAATGAAGTTATCAGCCCTTATGTCATTATAGACAAAGTATCTTCCGCCAAGAAATGCACCAGATTTCATGAAGGCATAAAGACCATTCACCTGACCAACTATACGCTCTTTTGTTTCAAAAGCTAAACTAGCGTCAAGTTGTGTCTCCGGAACAGGATTCAGGTAATCTTCGCACCCTGCAACGGCAAACGCCATCAAGAGTATCAATGATATCTTTAGTATATTTTTCATAATTCTCATATTTTATAGATTAGAAGGAGAGATTGATCCCGAAAGTATACGTTCTCGCCTGGGGTGCAGAGTTCCTGTCAATACCAGGTGAAAGGTTTGTATCACCGTTTGACGAAACCTCAGGATCAGACCCAGTATAGTTTGTAAAGACGAATGCATTGAATACCTGTGCATAAAGTCTTATTTTCTCAATTCCACTGTTGCCCGGTATCTTATTAAATGAGTACCCTGCTGAAATAGTTCTTACTTTCAGATAATTGCCCTTTTCAACATTTTCAGTGATAGGCATTGCAGACCCATTGGAAACGTTATCATTGAAGACCGGTTTTGGAATATCTGTAATATCTCCAGCTGCTTTCCAAGCTGTTTCATAAACCTCTACCGAGTTGTTCCACCACCTCTGGTCACGAAGGCCGGCTTTGGAACCATTATACACGTAAAATCCCAATGCATAGGTGAGACCAAGATTGAAATCAAAGCTCTTATATGTCAGGCTATTATCTATTCCACCATAGAATTTGGGGAGAGGAGATCCGGCGGCTTTTCCATCAGTTGCGAGAGAAATTACAGGGGCAACAGAACCATCATCCCTGTAGGTCCATTTATTTGAGTTTTCGTGACTATAGAGAACCTCATCACCGTCTTTGTTTACAAATATTCTTCTCCCGGTGGTCGGATCTACCCCATTCGTTTGTACGGCCCAAATATTTCCAATCGGTAGTCCAACAACGGTCCTGTTGGTTAATTCCAGTCCTGATGTATACCCAAGCAGTTCAGTGACACCCGGGGCCAGTTCTGTAACCTCATTCTTAAGTGTGCTGAAGTTGAAGTTTGAGGTCCATGTGAAGTTAGGTTTTGAGATGTTGTATGTTGTGAAGGAGAACTCAAAACCTGTATTAAACATTGAACCAACGTTGCCAGGTACCACGTTTCCTGGAATACCCTGTGATGGTGCCTGTGGAATATTAAGGATCAGGTCATTAACATCATTATAGTACCAGTTGATATCAGCCTGAATCCTGTCATTCAGTAATCCAAAGCTAAGACCAATGTCATACTTGTCGCTTGCCTCCCACTTGAGGTCGGGGTTACCGGCTTGTGTAAACTGCCACATAGGAACAGCTCCGTATACTCCGGATGAATAGAGGAATAGTGAGGCATAGCTGCCTATACCTGACATATTGCCCACACGCCCATAACTTGCTTTTATACGCATGTCGGAGACAAACTCGTTAACACCTGACATGAAACCCTCTTTTGAGAGGTTCCACATCACCGATGCGCCGCCAAAGTTACCCCATTTATTGTCTACAGCGAGACCTGAGAAGGCATCGCGGCGTACAGAAACTTCAAAATAGTACTTCTTGCTCAGATCAAAATTGAGACGACCGAAGATAGATTGAAAGTAGTTTTCAGATCTTCCACCGCCGCCCATTCCTGCTGTAACAAAAGCACCCTGGTAATCATTAAAGAAGCTGTCATTATAGTTTGTCTTTGATCCGGTCCAGCTGACATTATTAGTGTACTGTTGCTCAGATCCTGCCAGCAGACTAAAGGTGATTTTTTCTGCAATCGTTGCAGTATAATTTGCAGTATTCGTCCAGGTCCATCTTGTAGGACGTGCAAACCTGTTATAAACATAACCGTTTGATGCATAACTGTCACCCGTTAAACCGGTCTGGAAAACATTGTCTTCAACCGAGAGGTTGTCAATTCCATAAACTGTCTTGAGAGCGAGGCCTTTTATCGGTGTAATTGTAAGGCTGAGAGTGGCTAATACACGATCAGTCTCTGTAGAGAACTCGTTCAAATCAAAGATTGGAACCGGATTGTAATAACCATAGTTTGCAACTGGTTGCCCCATGTTGCCTATTGCAGAACCATTAATATTATAAGAACCATCGTTCAGGTAAGGCCCGAGATTTGGTGGTAGAACAAATGCAAGGCGGCCTGCACCTGCTGTACTGAAGGCAGACCCTGCCAATGAGCCGGTATTTGGTGCTTTGCCAAGAGAGTTGACATATGAAAAATTTGCACCCAGGGCAATGTATTTATTAAGCTTGTGATCAATATTAAGCCTGACATTTTGCCTGACAAAAGAGTTATTCTGTATCATGCCTTCCTGCCCTGTATAACCAAGTGAAAGAAAATATGATGTGGCGGCTGAAGCGCCTGAGATGGTGAGTGCATGGTTATGCTGAAAGCCTGTCTGGTAGATATAATCTGACCATTTTGTATCAATGGGGTCTCCCTCAGCATCTGTTGGTATGAAAAATTCAAATGCTAAACCTGATGCAGGGTTGTTGGCCCTGGCAAGATTTTTATGCTCGATATACTGTTCAGCATTCATTACATCAAAGAGTCTGTATGGCTGTGTATATCCAAAATAACCATCATACGTGACCTTGGCTTTTCCAACAGTACCTTTCTTTGTGGTAATGATAATTACCCCGTTGGCAGCTCTGGAACCGTAGATAGCCGTTGCTGATGCATCTTTAAGTATCTCCATAGATTCAATATCTGATGGGTTAACATCTGCAAGAGCATTTGAAGGAGCATTCGTTCCTGAAACATCACCTGTAAAGATAGGTACTCCGTCGACTACAATCAGTGGACTGGAGCTACCAGATATGGAATTGTATCCACGGACCCTGATCACAGGCGGATTGTTAAGTACACCGTTAGGCATAGTAATGGTAACGCCTGAGGCTTTGCCCTGGAGAGCCTGATCAAAGCTCTGTACAGGCATCATCGCAATATCCGAGCCCTTGACAGATGATATTGCTCCTGCCACGTCACGTTTCTGCTGCGTACCGTAAGCAACAACAACAACCTCTTCCACATTGAACATATCCTGCTTCAGGACTACGTCAACAGTGTTCCTGCCCTCAATGGCAATCTCCTGGGTTACATAACCCATGAAGCTGAACATCAGTGTTCTGGAGCCAGCGGGAACCTGGAGTGAGTATTTGCCGTCAGGCCCCGTTATGGCTCCCAGGGTCGTACCCTTAACGGTAACGAAGACACCAGGCAGCTCAAGGCCATCATCAGAACTGGTAACAGTCCCGGTCACTAACACTGTCTGACCTATAGCCAATGCAGCCGTCAAGATCAGCAGTGAAAAAAGCATTAGGATCTTTTTCATACATTAAAAGTTTAGGTTAATAAGGGTTAATGTGAAAATCTCATTTACGCAAATTAAATAATTATTTCAATATGCAACACTTTTTAACACTTAATAGGTTAAAATGAGCATAAATAATAATGGCAAAGGCTGCCCACCAGGAGCAGCCTTCGTCATTTATATCAGAATGGATCGTTAAAGCGGATTCTGAACCATCTGTTTGTTAGCATCCATTTCAGCCTTGGGTATCAGCCATTCCCAGCGCACATCGCCAGCCGGAATATCCATAATAACTGCAAGTGCTGTATTATGGTTTGCTCCGTTCCTGTTTAGTGGCAGGTTAAGGCGTTTCAGGTCGGTGAAACGGAACCCTTCTCCCCAGAGCTCAAGCCTGCGGTTCAGCATAATCTCATTTATAAGAGCATCCCCGGTATTGGTAGATGCAATATAGTTTGCCGGAACGGTCTCACGAGCCTGCCTGAGAGTATTCAGAGCTGTCTGTGCTTCGGTGTCATGCCCACCCATGCGGGCATTAGCTTCTGCCTCAATAAGAAGCATCTCTGCTGCGCGCATATAGACAACATCACCACGGCTGTCAGCACCACCGGCAGCAATAAACTTCTGACTTGTATAAGGAAACTTGGAGAACGTTGAAGGAAGTGCCAATGCAGTATGTGCACCTGTCGGGTCAAAGTTCAGCTTACGTGCATCAGTAGGTGTGAAGGCCAGGTCATTCCAGAGAACCCTGTTGATTGCCTTGGGATTACCCCTTATGTTCGTTGAACTGAAGTTCCTTGACATATATGCAAAGAATGAATAAAAATATGTTGTCTGGTCTGCAATTACAGTGCTTCCCCACATCCACTCCCTGTTGGTGTAGTTGTTGAAGCCACCGGTATATTCAGCTGTAGTCATGAGTGAATACCCTGTGCGTGCCTGCACTGCAAACGATGCTGCAGAAGCCCAGTCCTGCTTGGTCAGGGCAACACGTGCCTGCACACCTCTTACAACGCTCAGGTTCATGTGCGACTTGTTGGGTCTGGTGTATGTTGCAAGTAGTGTCGCAGCCTCTTCAAGGTCGGTTTCCACCTGGTCATAAACCTCTTCAACAGTGTTACGCGGCTGACCGTCAAAATTGTTGGTAAGCATAATAGGAACACCAAGCTGATCGTTGGGAGTGCCTGCTACATAACGCTTGCCGTAGAGCTGAACGAGGTTGAAATGACCCCATGCCCTGTACAGCAGAGCCTGTCCCTTGATGATATTCTTGTCAGCCTGCGGACCTGTGGCACCGTCTATGTTGTTGATGATCATGTTGGCATTCGCAATGATCCGGTAGTATACCCACCATGGATAAGAGTCAACGTTCGATGTTTCGTTTCTGTGATCGACCCATTTGTAAGTATTATTGTACCATCCGTTTCCTGCTGAGGTCATGACAAGGTCTTCACCAAGCATATCACGGTTGATCATCACAGAACCTTCACCTGCCTCGCCCTGGTTGCGCCATTGGTTGTACATTATGCGATGGATGCCGTTCAGGGCCTGCATAGCATTGGTCGTAGTTGTAAAAGCATCGGCTGCTGACACCTGGTCTGTAGGCAGGGTGTCAAGATAGTCCTCGCTGCATGACACTGTAAAAAGTGACAGCGCAGCGGTTATCATTGTATAGTATATAAGACGTTTCATCGTATATAATTATTTAGAGTGATACATTAATTCCTAACGTAACTATCCTTGACGGAGTATATACGTTGTCGGTCGTACCTGCAAATGAACCCTGCGGGTCAAGACCCGTTCGTGCATTGAGCAGAAGAAGGTTTTCACCGCTCAGCCATACCCTGGCACCTTTCATACCGGCTTTCTGAGTAAGTGAGGCCGGGAGGTTATAGCTGAAGGTGACATTTTTAACACTGAAGAATGAGGCATCTACCAGCCAGCGGTCCGATGCAGAAGTGAACGGTGTCAGCTGCGCGAAGTCAAGCCTTGGCACATCTGTGATGTCTCCAGGATTCTGCCAACGATTCAGGATGTCAACATGACTTGCATTTCCGTAATTGCCGGCATGCATAAGTGAAGCATAAGTTCCATCATATATTTCACCGCCAATCTGGAAGGTGGCAAGAATTGAAAGTTCAAACGACTTATAAGTAAAGGTGTTCGTTATACCTCCAAGGAGATCAGGAATTGCACTTCCGTGATATGCATACTTGGCATTGTTCTGGCTGATACTCACAGTGTCAGTCTCATTGATAATTCTAAGGTTCGTTGCCTGCGTTGTAAAGTCCTTGATATTGGCATCATACAGGGCAGCCCCGTCAGCCGGGTCAACACCGTACCAGTCTCTCAGCCAGAAGTCATAGATTGAATGGCCTACCATGAGTTTCTTGGTTCCCTGGATAATCTCGGTCTGTCCTTCAGGAAGCTTGGTGATCTCGTTCTTTACGGTTGAGGCGTTGACATCGATATTCCATCTGAAGCTGGGCTTCTTTACAACATCAACTGCAACCCGGGCTTCAATACCCTGGTTATACATTGTACCTACATTCTGCTGCTGGCTCGAGATACCACTTGAGAGCGGCAGTGGTACAGAGAAGAGCAGGTTTGATGAGATCCTGTGATAGAACTCAAGTGATCCTGTAACTCTTTTCAGCAGTCCAAATTCCAGTGCAACGTCAAATGTGTTGTTTGACTCCCATGTAAGTGACTGATTGGCGAGGTTTGCCTGGATAAAGCCTGGTTCGAGTGCATTGTTGACCCCGATGTTATAGCGCGCCTGCCATGCATAAAAGTCAATTCCGTTGTCACTTCCTACAGCACCGTATGATGACCTGAGTTTCAATATATCAATCCACTGCTGTGACTTGATGAAGTTCTCTGCATCCATTCTCCATGCTGCGCTGACAGACCAGAAACCTCCCCAGCGTGTATCATTATAGAACTTTGAGGAGCCGTCATAGCGATATGAACCCGAGATAAAGTACTTCTCATTGAAATTGTAATTCAGTCGTGCAAAATAACCCTCAGTCCTGTACTTGTCAGTATATGAAGTTAGACTGTTTGTGGTTGTAAAATTCACAAGTTCGGTATTTCCATCAACTATCTGACCCTGGCGGAAGCCGCGGAGATAGCTGTATGTATAATCATAGTTCTCATGACCGAGAAGGGCCTCTACCGAATGAACATCAAAGGTTTTATTATAGGTAAGAAGCTGGTTTATCGTGTAGCTCGAGGTAAGGGAGTTCTCGCGGTCAGCCCTTCCGGCAGGTGCACCGTCACCTACAGTCTTATTCTCAAAGCTTGCCCCGTTGTAGGCTGATACATCGGAGGCTACATTAAAGGTGAACTTGAAACCCTTAAGGAACATAATGTCAATATAAGCTCTTGCACCAAGTACATTTCTTTTGAAAAGATCATCATTCCATTCGGTCTCAGCAACGACGTGACGACCGGGGCTTGCCCCTGCTGGTCTCGCCGGCAGACCGGGAAGGTTGCCTAAGTCATATATGTATTCACCTGTTGCAGGATCAATAAGGTAATCACCTGTAGCCGGGTCATGGGCATACACAGGATATATCGGCCCCATGTTCCTCGTGAAGAAGAAGGGGTTGACATAGCTTGTGCCGCCCGATGATGCAACATTTGATTCGGTCATTGTTCCGGAAAGATTGAGACCGGTGCGAATCCATTTCTTCGGGGTGGTATTGACATTGATACGGCCTGTGAAGCGCTCATAATCTGACTTGATCACGTAGCCTTTTTCATTGAGATAACCGAGAGATACATAATAGTCACTCTTATCATCTCCACCGTTGAAAGTAAGGCCGTATTCACCGCGATATCCCTGTCTCATAATAGGCTCCTGCCAGTCAAGATCGCCTGCATAATCTCCAAGGATCTCAGCATCAGGGTTAAGAAGACCGTCAGTTCCGACAATCTGATTGTTGGGAAGGGTGGTAATGTTATACCCGACGCGTGCAATAAGGTTATTTGTCGAATTCTGAGCTGCAGTAGCCGGATCAACCGGTGTTGCAGCATATACCTGCCTGTGATAGTCAGCCTCCCACATAAGCGGGTAATAAGCAAGTGCTCCTACCCTCTCGTATTCAGGTATTGACCTGGTGCTTAGTCCCTGTGTTGTGGTGAACTGAACAGAAGAACGGCTCTTGCTTCCGCGCTTCGTTGTGATCATCACGACACCGTTGGCTGCCTTGTTGCCGTAGAGAGCAGATGATGCTGCATCCTTAAGTACGGAGATGCTCTCGATGTCCTGGCTGTTAAGGTTGCCTATTGAACCTGAGTAGGGAACACCGTCAACAACGTATAAAGGAGCGTTTGAAGCGGAGACCGATCCGAAACCACGGATACGTATATCCTGACCTGAACCCGGCTGGCCGCTTGCTGATGTCGCCTGGATACCGGGGTTGGTACCCTCGATAGCCTGGGTGACGTTGGCAATAGGCCTGGTTTCTATCTTCTTGCTTTCGATCTGAGCGGTGGCCCCTGTGAATGAACCTTTCTTGGCTGTACCATAAGCGATTACAACCACTTCATCCATAGCAACAAGATCAGGAGAAAGGCTAACATTGATCCTGGTCTGCCCGCTAATCTCTACAACCTGGCTCTGCATCCCGATAAATGAGAATTCAAGAGCAGTTGCCTCTCTTGGTACCTGCAGTGTATAAACACCGTCAGGACCTGTTACTGACCCGATGGTGGTTCCCTGCACTTTTACGGTTACACCCGGTAGCGGAAGCCCGTCTTCAGAGCTGGTTACCACACCGGTGATCTGTACTGTCTGGCCAAATGCAAATAGGCCTGTAACCATCAACAGTACAAACATCATCAATTGTTTTTTCATCTGATGTTAGTTTAGGGTTAGTGAAACATTGGCAATATAGAAAAAAGTTTTCTTTATACTGTATCTGATGTTATTTAGCATGAAATAATCCTTCAACCTCAGCTAATATTTTCATCTCATAGTCTGCAGCTTGTTTTTCTATCTCAGCTCCCTCCTTTAGGAGCCTCTCTGCAAAGGTTTTGTCTTTGATCCCGCTGACATTTATCCTGACATTCAGGTAAGCCCCTCTGATACAAGCCCTGGCAGCAAGCACTCCCACTGCAGCGTCAGTGACAGAGCTGGGGTTGCCCTTAAGTACCATTTCCCCGAGCAGGTCAAAGACTTTTATTGTCTCCTTCATCACTGTCAGCGGCACCAGCGCGGCTCCCTTTGTAGCCAGTTCAACAGCTGCCGCCCTGGCAGCCTTCTCCTGATCACTGCCCTTAGGCATCTCAAAGGCTTTCATTATGGCGTTGAATGCCTCGGTGTCCTCATCAACCAGTTCCAGCAGCCTCTTCTGTATCACGGCCCCCTTCTCTGCCCATCCGGCAAACTCTTCCCACCTGGCATCCCAGCCTCTCTTATGGCTCGAAAGGTTGGCCACCATCGTTCCAAGTGCAGCTCCCATGGCACCCATAGCCGCTGACACCGATCCGCCGCCCGGAGCCACTGACTCGGAAGAGGTCTCCCAGACAAACGATGACATGGGCATATCAACCAGTTTTTTGCGGCTTGTATCTTCCAGAATATATTCGATGATCTTTTCACGCGGCACAAATGGCTTCAGCTCTGACAGCCCCATTGACCTCACAGCTGCAGCAATAAGCTCACCGTCAGAGAGGCCTGCAGAGCGCTGCTGTTTGTGCAGGAAGTATCTTCCGGCATCAAGCATTGACTTCAGTGGTATCAATCCGACAAGCTCAGAGCCTGTCACACGCACACCTCTCGCCTCTGCCTTACTGCATACCTCATCAAAGGCAACATGCACCGGTGTGACACCTATATTTGTCAGGTTCATGGATATCTGTGCGAAACCGTACTCAGGGATATACCAGCCAATGGCCTTGACAGCTTTTAGTGATCCGGGTATCATCACCGGCTCACCGTTTGCATCTTTTACCACCTTGCCTGTTGCCGGATCTCCCTCTCTTTTCTCACGGCCCCGCTCCCTGACATCGAAGGCGATGGCGTTAGCACGTCGGACTGAGGTAGTGTTAAGGTTCACATTAAAGGCAACAAGAAAATCGCGGGCTCCCACAATGACAGCCCCGGCGCCGGCATTAAACTTAGCCGGCCCGAAATCAGGTTTCCAGGCTGGGTCGTCGATCTTCATCCTCAGTCCTTCATACTCACCTTCCCTGACACTGGCAAGGTTTTTTCTCTTGGGCTCAAAAGCAGCCTCCTCATAACAATAGACCGGAATCTCAAGCTCTTTCCCTATCCTCTCTGCCAGTCTCCGGGCATAGGCAACCGTCTCCGCCATCGTAATGGCTGAGACAGGCACCAGCGGACATACATCGGTGGCACCCATGCGGGGGTGAGCACCGGTGTGCTTTGTCATGTCGATAAGCTCAGCTGCCTTCCTTACTGCCCTGAAGGCAGCTTCGCAAACGGGTTCAGGCTCACCGACAAAGGTAACTACAGTACGGTTAGTATCCCTTCCCGGATCTACATCAAGAAGCCTGATACCTTCCACAGACTCAATCTCATCCGTGATCTGTTTTATAATCCCCATGTCACGCCCCTCGCTGAAGTTGGGGACGCATTCTATTAGCTGCTTTGTACTCATTGTATTGAATGTTGTCTGTTGTCTGTTGTCTGTTGTCTGTTGTCTGTTGTCTGTTGTCTGTTGTCTGTTTGTCGTCCAAAATTTAACCGATAACCGACAACCGATAACCGATAACTTTTTTTTCTGTTGTCTGTTGTCTGTTATCAGTTTTCAGTCTTCAGTCTTCAGTCTTCAAATTTCATTACTGCTGACTGCCGATTGCTGACTGCCGACTACTACTACTTCTCCATTCAGAATAACTTTATCAATCAAGTTACTGCCATAAGCGTAGGGCATGAACTCAAATGAAGGTATTTTTTTGGTAATAAAAAGATCAGCCTGTTTCCCCACAGTAATAGATCCATGTGTCTCTGAAACGCCCATAGCATAAGCAGCATTGATTGTCACAGCATTGATCACCTCCTCGGGCAGCAGCCTGAGCTTAATACACCCGAGCGACATGATGAATTTCATATTGCCTGAGGGTGAGGAGCCCGGGTTATAGTCACTTGCCAATGCCAGGGGCAGTCCTGCTTCGATCATCCTGCGAGCCGGAGGGTCAACCATCCCCAGGAAGAAGGCAGCGCCAGGTAAGAGTGTTGGCATAGTACCACTACCGATAAGAGTGTTGATCTCCTCTTCTCCCGTATATTCCAGGTGGTCAACTGAGAGGGCTCCGTACTTCACCCCCGTCTGTATGCCTCCTGAGTAATCAAGTTCGTTGGCATGCATCTTGGGGCGGAGGCCATATCGTGCTCCAGCCTCAAGAATCTTTGATGTCTCCCCGACCGTGAAGAAGCCTTTGTCGCAAAAGACATCGATATAATCAGCCAGCCGTTCCGCGGCCACGGCAGGTATCATCTCATTGATGACCAGGTCTATATATCCTCTCCTGTTATCTCTGTACTTCAATGGTATGGCATGTGCCCCAAGGAAGGTTGCCTTTACCGTAAGCGGTGACTCATGTTTTATCCTTCTTATAACCCTGAGCATCTTAAGCTCATCTTCTGTGGTGAGTCCGTAACCGCTTTTTATCTCCACGGCTCCGGTTCCGAAGCCGATGATCTCACGCACACGGTCCATCGACTGCCTGAAGAGCTCCTCCTCTGAGGTATCATGAAGCATCCTTGCAGAATTAAGTATCCCTCCCCCTCTCTTCGCTATCTCTTCGTATGAAAGGCCCCTGATCTTATCAGTATACTCCTTCTCACGGCTGCCGGTGTAAACAATATGTGTATGAGAGTCGCAGAAAGAGGGAAAAAGAAACCCACCCCCGGCATCAAGCCTCTCAAGGGCATCGCTGAAGAGAGGCATCTCCCTTGATGACCCGTACCCGGCGATAATGCCGTCTTCTATGAGAAGCCAGCCATCTTCAATGAAAGGCAGCCGTGCCATGTCACTTCCGGCAACAAAAGCGACCGGTTCTTCACGTGTCTGCACGAGCATACCTATATTATATATTAACAGGCTCATGGCTTCAGGCTTGAGCCTGCTAAGGTAGCAATAAAAAATATTAGGATATGAGGAGCATTTTTCTATATCTTTACTCTTGTTACTAAAACAGACCATATGAAGAAACTCGCATTTATTCTATTAGTGGCCCTTCTGGGCAGCTCTGCCATCGCCCAGGAAGCCAAAACCGGCTGGAATTTCGGTGCCCTGCCCACTATAACCTACAGCACTGACCTTGGCTTTCAGTACGGAGCCCTTGTCAACCTGTTTGACTACGGCGACGGATCCATTTATCCCAATTATTATAAGATGATTTATGTTGAAGCTTCAACATATACCAAGGGGAGCTCAACACTCAGGTTAATGTTTGATACCGACTACCTCATCAAAGGGGTTCGTTATATTGGTGACCTGGCCTACCTGCCTGACCAGGCTTATACATTCTATGGATTCAACGGATATAATGCCATTTACAATGAGCCATGGGTTAATGATGAATCGGATGATTATGTCAGCCGTGTGTTCTACCGGAACAAGAGGCAGCTCTTCAGGTTTAAAAATGACTTCATCGGCAACATTGGTGAAACTAACTGGAAGTGGAATGCCGGTCTTACTTTTCAGAATTTCAAGATGAGTGATGTTGACCTTGACAGGCTCAACAAAAACAGAGAACCCGGAGATCCGGACTATCTTGAGGATGTACCACTGCTTTTCTCATATTATAAGGGAGCCGGTTTGATTTCGCCTGAGGAGGCCGACGGAGGATGGGTGAATTCCCTTAAAGGAGGGTTTTCATATGACAGCCGCGACAACCGTGCATGCCCGATGAAAGGTATCTGGGCCGAGACAGGGATTGAGGTTGCTCCCCAGTTTCTGGGCTCAGAATCATCATTCGGGAAATTCTATTTTACATGGAGACAGTATTTCACCATCAAGGAACGTGACCTGGGTTTTGCATACAGGCTAGGATACCAGAACACAATATTCGGAGAGGTGCCATTTTATTACCAGACGCAGGTGATAGTCTCAGCCCTCAGGGGAACCGACTCTGAAGGCCTCGGCGGCAGCAAGACTGTCAGGGGTCTTATGAGGAACAGGGTTGTGGGCGATGGTTTTATATACGCCAATGCTGAACTGCGATGGAAAATAGTCTATTTCAAATTTATAAACCAGAACTTTT
>JALOMO010000146.1 GCA_025455395.1 Bacteroidales bacterium | reverse complement strand
GAACCATCGCCAGGATCTTTCATTTTTTTCAAGCCTTGACGGTAAAACATGGACACACTTCCAGAATGGTGTCCGTGCCGGTGATTATGTAGTCAAACTTTTTGTCACGGGTAAGGGTGAAGCAACGTTCAGGAATTTTACCTATCAGGGACTTGAATAATTGGCCTATATAAACATACATTACTTTAAAATAATTTCAGACTAAATGAGAATATTTTTACTATTGACAGTTTGTTCCCTCCTTTCTGTTGCCAACTGCCTGGGTCAGCAGCAGGATGAACGTGTAAGCAGATACAATACCGAGAGACAGCCGGTGGCTGACCTGGGTAACGGATTCTATAAAAATCCTGTTCTTCCCGGAGGATGGGGTGATCCTACGGTTGTAAGGAAGGGTGACGACTATTACCTTGCTCATAATAATGGAAATGAAGTTATTATATGGCAAAGCCGTGACCTGGTGAACTGGAAGCCTGTCTGCCGTCATTCTATTGGAGCAGGTTTCTCTGGTATCTGGGCATGCGATCTCGTTTATTTCAATAACAAGTTTCATTATTATATGCCTGTCGGAGAATATCCGGGAAAAACGGATATCGAGAAAAATCACAGGTATTTCAAATCTGTGTGGGTTATTACTGCCGAAAAGGCTGAAGGGCCCTGGAGCAAACCTGTAAGAGTCGATAACCATTATAATCCTGATCCCTTCTATACTGGTATTGACCCTGGTTTTATTCAGACTCCTGAGGGGAAGAAGTATCTATATGTTGATAACGGGTTCATGATGCCATTGACAGATGACGGACTTTCATCTTCTGCCATGCCCAGGGTTGTTTATCAGGGGTGGGACTACCCTAAGGAATGGGTTGTACAGGGCAAATGTCTTGAAAGTCCGAAATTGTTTTACCATAACGGATACTATTACATCTGTTCGGCAATGGGTGGTACATCCGGCCCTTCCACGGCACATATGGCTACAGTAGCCAGGTCAAAGTCACCGGAAGGGCCATGGGAAGAGTCTCCGTTCAACCCGCTGGTGCACACATATTCCGATCAGGATCCGTTCTGGCAGATGGGTCATGCCACGATTCTTGAAGGGCCTGCCGGAGAGTGGTTTGCTCTTTTCCCGGCAAGGTATGCCTGGTATACAGGAATGGGGAAGCAGGATTGCCTTATACCGCTTGAGTGGACTGCTGACGGATGGCCGAGGGCAAAATCAGGGCTTATGCCGTGGGACATACTTCAGATGCCTGAAGGAGAAAATATAGGTAACGGAATGCCACTGTCAGACTCTTTTCAGGGCAGCCTGGGGATACAATGGAATGTTCCGGCTGAAACAAAACCACACCTGGCATCAGGCGGTGGCATGCTCAGATTAATGGCACCCGGTGAGGGCAAAACAAGATCTCTTGACATAAGGGCTACCAACAAGAGTTTTGAGGCCACCGTTGTAGTGGAGTGTAAAGATGGCGCTGTTGCCGGCATCTCATTCGGTAACAATGAAGGTCTTCGCACCGACGGAAAGAAAATAAGCTATATAAGCGATGTGGACTGGAGGGTACGCCATACAGCAGTCACGGTGCCGTCCGGTAACAAAATATATCTGAGAATAAGGAACTATCGCCAGGACCTGTCGTTCTTTTCAAGTCTTGATGGCAGGAAATGGACACATTTTCAAAATGGCGTCAGGGCAGGAGACTATGCCGTAAAATTATTTGTTACAGGCACAGGTGAGGCAACATTCAGGAACTTCACATACATGGGGTTGGAATAATATAGCAGGCAATGAAGGCAAGATTGATTTTTCTGGCTTGTATCGGGATGGTTACCCTTAGCGTCGCAGCCCAGGTAACAACCTACAAATTCCCGGTTGGGATAAGGGTGTCAGACAAGTACGAGATTTCCGTTGTTCAGGATGGCAAATCGTACAATTCATTTGTACACTACTCAGAATGCCCTGAACAGACTAATCCCAGGGAAAAGATACTGCCGATGCTTTATGACAGGACCATGTCATGGACAAACTTTTCATTCAGCGGAAACAGTGTTGAGGTCATCGTCCGGAAGAAGTATGGTGAACCAGCCCGCGATATTTTGATTCTGCCGAGACGATACGGCGCAAGGATCAACTGGTTTGATGGTGATGCAGTAAGTTTCTTTCTTGACAAACCTGAATATGTCTCGGTGAATTTCATCTGTGAAGAAAACAGCGATGAGTATGACCAGATAAGGCATGGCCTCATGATCTTTGCCGATACTCCGGAAACTGACAAACCGGATCCGGACGGGAAGGATGTTGTAAAGTATTCAGCGGATGCTGATCTAATCAATGCGAAGACAATTTACTTCGGGGCCGGTGTTTATGATCTGACCAGGGAGCTCCCAAACGGGATGCTGCCCCTGCATGACAACCAGGAGGTGTATATTGATGGCGAAGCCTATATATATGGGGGCATCAAGGCTGCCGGATCATATAATGTCAAAGTATATGGCAGGGGGATACTCTGCGGTGCCAGACAGCCTTTTCATTACCCGGGGCTTCCCCAGCTGCTTGAGCTTGAACCGTGGAATTACAGAACCAATGTACATCGCGGGGGATATGCAACCGTGACGGGGATAACACTTCTGGAGTCATTTAACCACAACATGGCAATTCCGCCATATTCCTATGTCAGGGATCTGAAGATAATGGGATGGAAGGTGAATAATGACGGCATACGTCCCGGTGATCATTGCGTTATTGACAATGTATTTTTCAAGGTTTCTGATGATCATTTATATGCTTTTGGAAAGACCCTGATCACAAACAGTCTCTTCTGGCCGATGTGGAACGGAGCCATCCTGCAGGTCAGCTGGGGCGATTACGGTGGTGGCGGATGCCGGTTCGTGAACAATGACATTATCAATGCTGAATGGAACCAGGTATGGCGCAATAACGGACTGCTTGCCTCAATGGCAGCGCCAAATTCCAGGACGGAGGATATTCTGATACAGGATCTTCACGTTGAAGGTGATCTCAATGCAATTGCAAATCTCCACTTTAATCCTGATGCAAAGGGCAGATATGAACCGTATGGGTACCTGCGTAACATTACATACAGGAATGTGGAGGTAACTGGAAGGCAGATATCAAATAACGGGCACAAAACTTGGTATGATGAGATCCCTGATACACTTGAGTTCGATATTTCGCCAAAAGATGCTGTCAGGGGCAGCCGCAGTTATATCGGAGGATATAAGGCGGAAGATGGAGGGAAGGCTTTGGTGAGTAACGTTGTCTTCGAAAATGTGAAGATTAATGGGATTGTACTGACGGAGCAGAACCACAGGGATTTTTTCAAGGTTGATACGGCAACAACATCTGGTATTAGCTTCATCTCGACCGGGAACAGTGATAATAAGCTAAGTTACAGGGCAGGCTTTGCAAGGTCGGATGACTATGACAGAGATGAAATAGGCGCAGGGGCACTTAACCAGGGATTTGAGAAACCTCATGACCCACACAACTCCGGATGGCTCTTTCAGGGAGAGGAAATATCATGGTTAATTGACCTTCCATCTGAGGGTAAATACGATATTAAGATTTCGGCTGCAGTTGATCTCTCTGCTGCTCAGTTCCAGATCCTTTTCCCGGGTGGCAAGAGTGATGTATTTACCTGTGAACCTATAGGTGATAATGGTTATAATCTTCACAAGAAGGTAACACAGAGCCCGGTGACTTTGAGGAAAGGGATGAACAAACTGACATTAAAAGTTCTTAAGGGAGCTACTGTTCCTGACTACATTGAAGTCACACCCCATAATGGCATTATTCCCATCGTGGATGTTAAGGTGACAAGTGTCAGCGTCATGAACATAAAGGGTGATAGTTGGATTGGAGCAGGGCTTAACATTGGCGTTGTCGCTGATGAATTGAGGTTTAATTCAAGGCGGGGTGTTGTCATTAATTCTGATGAAAGGGGCCCGGTACAACCACTCCCTGTAAACAAGGTGGTTATTTTCAAAAGAGATGGGGATAACTACATTTCTGTTGAATCTGAAGAGCTGGTAAGGCGGATAGATCTTTCCCGGTTACCTTTTGGTCCTCTGATTGTGCTTTTCACTGATCAGAAATCATTTTGGATTGCGAAGCAAATAATAAAATGAAAACCATATTTGAAATGAATAGGAAAAGACTTTTAACATGCGGGCTGGCTGCTGTAACTGCAGCAGTATCAGCTCAGCAGCAGACTGTCAGGCCAAACATACTTTTAGTTTTGTCAGATGACCACAGCGCACCCTACCTTGGATGCTACGGTCATCCAGATTTGAAAACACCTCATCTTGATGCTATGGCGGCTGACGGAATCATGTTCAGCAGGGCATATGTCTCATGTCCGCAGAGTGTGCCCTCCCGGGCTACAATCCTTACAGGGAGGAACGTTCTGGATATAGACATGCTTAATTTTGCTTCTGCCCTTGACCGTGAAGTTGTTACAGGGCCTGAGATACTGAGGGAGCAGGGGTATTTTACGGGGTTGTGCGGACGAATCTATCACCTTGACGGCATGGGACCAATGATGAGCCCTGAAAGGCGGGAGGTTATTGAAGAGTATGGGCTGATTACTTTCCCTGACAGGGTTGATTACTGCAAAGTGGCGGTGGAGACACCTGACAAAATTCTCGAACAGTTTGAAGAGTTTCTTGATCTGGCACCGAAGGATAAGCCTTTCTTCCTTCAGACCAACTTCAGCGATCCTCACAGAGTTTTTACAGCACCTGATTTTGCACCTGATCCGTCGACGCTGCATGTACCTCCAACGATGCCTGACACAAAGCTCCTGAGGGAGGACCTCGCTCAGCATTATGGCGAAATACAGCGTCTCGACTGGTCAATGGGTGAAATATTCAAATCATTGAAAAAGAGGGGGCTTGATAAAAACACGATTGTGATATTTATCGGTGACAATGGTGCAGCTCTTTTAAGGGGCAAGGGAACCCTTTATGATCTGGGTATTCATGTCCCGCTTATAATAAAATGGCCCGGCGTAATAAAGCCGGGATCAAAGACAGACATGCTTGTTTCTGCAGAAGATATTGTACCAACCATACTTGATGCTGCCGGCTTGAACAAAACCAAAGAGATGACCGGCAAAAGCCTCCTGCCGGCTTGCAAGGGGGATTTATCCCCTTTGCATGAGTATATTTTTGCCGTACGGGGGCCTCACGGGTCTAACCTGCCGAATAAATCCATGAACCCGTTTGATTTGGGCCGTGTGGTCCTGGATAAGAAATACAAGCTTATTTATAATCCGCTCTATTACCTCTATTATTCCCCTATTGATTGCTTCAAGGATCCCTTCTGGCTTGAGCTTGTTCAGTTGAACAAGGAAGGTAAGATTGATCCTGTGTTTAAGAAAACCATTCTTTTCAGCCAGGAGCGACCGATGTTTGAACTATTTGATACGGAAGCCGATCCTGGAGAGTTCAATAATCTTATCGGGAATCCGGCATATGAACAGGTGGAATACAGACTTAAAAAGGAACTTAATGAATGGATGATAGTTTACCGCGATGTCATTCCAACACCTTTCCGGTGATTATCTGACATGATTATTACAGAATAAATACTATTGGACTATAAAAATCATTTGTCATGTTTAAACCTAAGTTATTATTAATAATTATGTTTTCAGGATATTCTTATCTGGCTTTTGGGCAGAATTTTTCCCTGGAGTCGCCTGACGGAAGGATCCATATCAATGTTAATAATGGAGAATTGATTACATATTCTGTAAAGTTTGACAGCCGGGATATCATCCTTCGGTCAGCACTTGGCTTTGAGTTTATGGGAGAAGAACCATTGAGGGGTAATATGTCTGTCATAAGCCAGGACCGGAGAAGTGCAGATGAAAAGTGGACTCCTGTAGTTAAGTCTAAACATGCCGAAGTGACAGATAAGTACAATGAACTTCACCTTGTACTCAGGGAGAATGTTGGGCAAAGGAGGGATTTAGAACTCTTTGTCAGGGTATATGACGATGGAACAGCTTTCAGGTACAAGCTGCCGAGAGCCGGAATTATCGGGGACAGGGAGATATCACGTGAACTGACAACATTTCATATTCCCGGAAATCCCAAAGCATGGGTGGTTGAATATAAAGGATATTCATCAAATAATGAAGCTGAGTTTTTTGAGCGCCCCCTGGGTTATGTGAATGAAAAGACCATAGCAGGGATGCCATTCCTGATGGACTATGGTGATAGTTGTTGGGTTGCAATTACTGAAG
>JALOMO010000145.1 GCA_025455395.1 Bacteroidales bacterium | reverse complement strand
TTGCGATTTGCGATTTTCGATTTGCGATTTTCGATTTTTGACTTTACAGACTTTCGACTTTACAGACTTTCGACTTACTTATATCCAGTTTTTGCGGAAGAACCAGGCGAAAGCATATGCTGAGCCAAAGATGGCGATCATTGTTACGAATCCGGCGAGCGAGAGGACAGCCATACCTGATAATGCTGCTCCGCTTGTACATCCCCTGGCCAGCTGGCCACCGTATACAAACAGTACTCCACCGAGGAATGCGAAGATAAGTCTGCGGGTGACAGTTATTTTTGGAGATTTTTCAACTTTGAGTTTCAGCCTTCCTGATACTGCACCTGAGATAAGACCGCCTGCGACAATACCGAATATCTCGAGTGTAAGCCAGTTTGTCATTGGCTTCCTGTCGTTTTCAAAATACTTTGAATAGTATTCTGAGTTTTCAACATGTGGCGGGCTGACAGCACCTACAATTGAAACAACACAATATTTTATCCCGCCGCTTGCCCCGAGGCCCCGGCCTGAAACATACATTGCAAGGAGTAGCACTATTCCGAGCAGGGTGCCTGCCAGATAGGGGTTCATATAGCTTTTTTTCATTCTGCTGAGGGTATTAAATTGAAGACACCAGCTTTCTTCCAAGCTCAGGATGCCTTTCCACAGCCATCATAACAATCCGTTTTGCCATCTGGCTGTATGAATAACTGGTCATTTCTGCTGCAATGGCGAAGCTGGCATCAATACTTATGTCGTTATTTGGGTTAATATCGAGGAGATAGAATGTATTACTCCGCAGGCGAAAATCGAACCTGGCATAATCGAGGCATCCGAAACCTTTCCATGTTTTAAGGGCGTGCCTTTCGAGTTTTCTGAGAAGCTTCTCATCCAGAGGAGCAGGTATCAGGGCTTCAATCTTCTGGTAATGTTCTGATTCGGGAGCATACTTCGAATCGTATGTGCAAAGTCTTTTCCTCTGTTCGCTGAAAGCTGAAAAATCCATTTCTACCGGAGGTAATATCTCGGGGGGCTCGTTGTTCCACACAGACACATGGAACTCACGGCCGTCAATAAAGTCTTCCACCAGCGCAGGCTGATTCAGATCATTGTTCACCATCCGGATCTGTTCCTGAAGTGAGTTGGTATCGTAAACTACCGAATTTTCTGTTATGGAAAGACTGCAGTGCAGACGTGAAGGTTTTACTATGGCAGGAAAAATACTCCAGTTGACAGCCTCTTCCGGAGTAAGTACTGCTCCGTAAGGAACCCTGATGCCAAGCAGACCAAGAACTTCTCTTACCTTCTGTTTATCATAACTCATCTCAATAACCGCCGGCACATTGCCTGTGTAAGTGAACCCTTTGTCTTCAATAAGTTCCAGCACGCTTCTTTCACTGTCGGGGATGCCGGGTAAGGTTTCACAGAGATTGAAAATAATAGTGTCGTCAGGATTGTATTTATCCAATATTCTTTCCAGATCCGGATCGGTCAGTTCTTCCAGGTATGTATCAAATCCTTCAGCTTGCAGCGATTCAAAGAGCACCTTATTGGAGCTTCGGGTTTCGCTGATTTCAGATTCATCCCAGGCTGGATCAAGATCGTATAATAGAAGAACCTTCATCGATATTGTCATTTTACGAAACTAAAATAAATGTGCGAAAAAAGTAAGGTAATTAGAGAAAAATAGCACTCTTTCTTCCTGAAGTATAATGAGATTATTCTTTCGTGCAAGCAGTGAATCACCTTAACCGGTTTGTTCCGGAATTATAATTGTCTTTGAGGTAATCAATTAGTAAATTTGAAAGCCGGAATAACATTGTTTAAACAATCCTGGTATTATATAACCATCAAAACTCAAATCCTTATGAATATGTCTTCAAATATTTCTGACCGCTTAAAAGGGGTTAGCATCAGTTTTCCCCCGGTTTGTAAACATCTTTACCGGATTCTCCTTCTGGTTTGCCTGGTTATTCCCGGAACTGCTGCCTTATCACAAGGAACCAGATTATTGCGCCAGCCTTCTATCAATTCTACCCACATAACATTTGCTTATGGGGGAGATATTTGGGTATCTGATTATGAAGGTCATGATATGGTGAGGCTTACAAGCACACCTGCCGTGGAAAGCAATCCTCATTTTTCGCCGGATGGTAAATGGATTGCCTTTAACTCTAACCGATCAGGGATTCAGTCTGTTTATGTTGTCTCAGTTGACGGTGGTACACCGGAAAGGCTCAGCTGGCATCCAAGTCCCGCCACAGTATGTGGCTGGTCACCGGATGGTAAAAGAGTTCTTTATGCAACATCAAGAGACAATGCCCCAGGCGGATTTGCAAGGCTGTGGACGGTATCGACAGAAGGCGGGCCTTCAACCATGCTCACCCGTCAGTGGGCTGCTGATGGCTCTTTCTCCCCTGAGGGCAATCAAATAGTGATTGACAGGGTGCAACGGTGGGATGTGGAGTGGCGAAATTACAGGGGAGGACAAAATACACCCCTGGTGATATTGAATCTTACCGACCAGTCTGAGGTTCTTTTGCCTAATGAATCGACGGTAGATATTAAGCCGCTGTGGCTTGGAAACGCCGTATATTTTTTATCAGATCGCGACGGGACCTCCAACATCTGGTCATACTCACCTGCATCAGGTGAGATGAACCAGATTACTCACTTCACCGGATCAGATATTAAATGGCTTGACGGTTATGGAAATGAACTTGTTTATGAACGTGATGGTTATCTCCATCTGCTTGATATTACCTCAAATAATTCAAGACAACTGGAAATAATCATCAATGCTGATTTCCCCTGGGCTGAGGCCAGGTGGGAGGATGTCACCAGAAGCGCTACCGAAGTCTCTCTTTCGCCAACAGGCAAGAGAGTCATCATGGAGGCACGTGGGGAAATATTTACCATCCCTGCAGAATACGGTGATGCAAGAAACATGACCCAATCATCCGGAGCTGCCGATCATGCTCCAGTCTGGTCGCCCAAAGGAAATGAGGTGGCATGGTTTTCAGATGCCGGCGGTAAGGGTTATTCTTTAATGATTACATCTCAGGATGGATTATCCAAACCGCGAGTTATTTCGATTGGTGAATCAAAGATGGCCTGGGAGCCGGCCTGGTCTCCTGACGGGAAATTATTAGCATTTGTGGATGACAAGGTCAGGGTCAGGATGGTTGATATTGCCAAAGGAACCATCAGGACGGTTGACACAGCGGGAGTCAATACAGAGAGGGGTAATATGGGACTGACATGGTCACATGATTCCAGGTGGCTGGCTTATACAAAAACAGGGGCAAACAATTTCAGGCAAATCAAAGTGTGGTCTGCAGGTGATGACGGCATTTATTCCCTGACAAATCTGTTCGCTGACTCTTATTCCCCGGCATGGGACAGGGACGGAAAGCATCTCTACTTCCTGGCAAGTACCAGTCTTGCACTTGGATCGGGATGGGCAAATACCAGTTCCATCGTTTCTGATCCGGATTATTCGGCTTATGTCATTAACCTCGGAAAGGATGATCCTTCTCCTTTCAAGCCGCAGAGTGACGAGGAGAAGGTGACTGAAGAAAAGAAACCAGAGCCAGTCACTAAAAGTCCACCCAAAGGAAAATCACCTGCAAAAAGCAATGCTGACACTACAAAAGCAGCGACAAAAGAACCGGTCGCAGTCTCAATAGATTTTAAGGACATTGAGCGAAGAACGGTCTCCATGCCGCTGCCTTCCGGCAATTACAGGCTGATTGTAAGCGGCCCTGCCGGCACGGTGTTCATTGGTGCGCAGAAGGAGGGAGTAACCGGATTCGTTCTTCAAAAATTCACCCTTGAGAAACGTGAAGCGAAGGAATTTGTGACCGGAGCCAGCCAGGTAACCGTTTCGGGCGACGGGAATAAATTGCTTGCACGGATAGGCTCTGAATGGAAAATAATGAACACCGCATCAGCTACAGGCTCTGATGCCAAAGCGGTCAATATCTCTCTGAAAACACTGGTTGACAGAAATGAGGAGTGGAAGCAGATCTTTGAAGAGGCGTGGCGTTATGAAAAGGACTATTTCTATGATCCCGCGATGCATGGAAGAGACTGGGATGATGTTTATAAGAAATATTCACCTCTCGTCCCATATGTAAGGCATCGGAGTGATCTTAACTACATACTTGACCAGGTGAACGGAGAGTTGTCAGTGGGACACAGTTTTGTCTCAGGGGGTGACTTTCCCCAGGTTGAAAGAGCTGTTGCAGGAATGCTGGGCGCCGACCTGGTACCCGACAACAACCGCTGGAAAATTGTAAGGATATACACCACGGAAAGCTGGAATCCCGGGTTGTCAAGTCCGCTCGACAGGCCCGGTATAAAGATAAGGGAAGGCTACTACCTTGTCGGCATCAATGGCAGGGAGCTGACCGCTGCAGATGATCCGTATAAGTTCCTTGACGGGACACTCGATGTTCAGACAATACTTCACATCAACACTGTTCCTTCCTTTGAGGGGTCATGGCAGGAGGTAGTCAAACCAATCGCAAGTGAATCAAATTTGCGACAGAGGGCCTGGGTGGAAGATAACCGGCGGATGGTTGACAGTCTGTCAGGGGGAAAGCTGGCATATATATGGGTACCAAACACCGGTGGCGGCGGATTTGTCTCATTCAACCGTTATTTCTTTGCCCAGCAGGATAAGATGGGGGCTGTTATAGACGAGCGTTTCAACGGAGGAGGCCTTCTTGATGATTATATGGTTGATCTGATGAACAGAAGTCTGAGAGCGGCCATTACCAACGAGGCACCAGGAGGCAGGCCATTCCGTCTGCCGGCAGGCATCCTCGGGCCCAAGGTGCTTCTGATTAATGAGATGTCAGGTTCCGGAGGTGATTTCTTCCCCTGGGTATTCCGTCAGCAGAAGACAGGACCAATCATTGGCACACGTACCTGGGGAGGACTGGTAAAATCATCAGTTCATTACTTGCTTGTCGATGGAGGCACCATAACTGCTCCGGATAATGCAGTGTTTGACCCGGCAAACAATAAATGGGTTGCTGAGAACGAAGGTGTCGCACCCGATATTGAGGTTCGCCAGGATGCAGTGTCTCTTTCAAAAGGGATTGATCCTCAGCTGGAGAGAGCTGTCATGGAGGTATTGAAACTGATCGAACAGCAGGGAGAGATAAAGCTAACCCCGCCGCCATACCCGACACCGGCAAAACGATGAACAGGCAAACGATCATTTAGCTGTCAAATTGATGTATATGTTTAAATTCTTTGATCCTACCGAATATTCTGAGATCCGGATTCCCATGTATGGCTTGATCCACCTGATTACTATTCTTGGTATGCTCATACTTATCCTGATTGTGTTCTGGAGGAGGGATTCAGTAAAACGTTTAGCCAGCAACAGGCGTTTTGTAGTCAGCTTTGTCTCTGTTTACCTGGGAATAGAGCTTTTCTATTGGATTCTGCTCTGGGCATACAGAGTTGAGCCTGTTTACGATCGCTTTCCTTTGCACCTGTGCGCGTCTCTTTCGCTTTTAATGCCAATACTTATTTTAAAGGAAAAATACAACCTGTTGCGGTTTTTTTCCTATTGGTCGATAAGCGCCGGTTTTATATCATTTGCGAATCCGGGCTTCGTTTTCCAGGATCCCTGGAGCTTTGCATTTATCCATTACCTGATCAGGCATTATTTATTATTCTTTATACCGATCATCTTACAGATAGGCAGAGACTACCAGCATAACTATCGCGAGTTCACTATTTCATGGGTTAGTCTTGGTGTGTGGGCATTTGTTATTTTCCTGCTGGATTGGGCAACGGGGGCAAATTACATGCACCTGGGCCAGAATAATCCGTTGGAAATACCATTTTTGCCTGCAAGTTTTACAGTATGGCCATGGACCTTCCCAAGTTTTGTAGGTGTGGGAATAATCTTATTGCATCTCGCCTATCTGAGCTTTACGCGGATGCATAAGGGAAAAAGATTTGAAAAAGCGTTAATGTAGCCACGTTGTGTCACCCGTTCAGGGCTGACAGGTTTGTCTTTTCATTTCTTGCAATGGGTTACACTGACATATGGCAGTTCAAACTGCGGTTATACATGTCTCATGCCTGCGGGGACCGAGCGTTAATAAATTGCCCGGAGTGATACTAAGTCTCTATTCAGAGACATGTAACATCATTGATGATTGTCAATACTATTTTAATTTGTAAAGAAAAAGTCCTGGTTTCGGCATCGTAAAAAGAATGCTCATCAAATAAATTTGCCGGCATTAAATAAGTTTTTGAACTTTAGGAAAAGACTTTTCTTCGGGTAACCTGT
>JALOMO010000054.1 GCA_025455395.1 Bacteroidales bacterium | reverse complement strand
CCATCTGTTCAAGTGTCTTAACAAAAGAGTAACCGTACATTACACCGAAGGTCTCACCTTCACGGATGTAGAAGCATTTGTTTGCCTCCTGTCCCTGAGGACCGGTTTGATATGGCGGAGCATTGAGCTCTGTAATCATAGTCCTTACACGGTCGAATATAAAGCCAAAGTTATACTTGAAATCTTTTGAATTGACCGCCTGTACGTTCAGTGAGGCCTCCCATACTTCCGAGTTCAGTGTTCCGGCATTCTGCACCTGGCTGGGCCAGCCGCCATATTGTACTGCCAGGGGAATTGAAAGTATCTGGTCAGTTGTTGTGTTGTTAGAGTAAACGCCCTCGAAGCTGAACCTGTTGAGGAAGTCGATATTCATACCTACCTCCCACTCCTTCGAGAGAGAGGGTTTCAGCATCTTGTTTCCGAGCTGGCTCTTTGATACGTTACCTGTAGAGATTGACATCACCTCATACTGATCGGCGAAGCCCGGTCTCTGTCCGGCAGTACCGAAGGCACCCCTGATTTTGAACTCCTGTATTCCTGGGATAGTTAAGTCTTCAGATATCCTGTAGGCGGCAGACACCCTGTAGTAAGGGTTCCATCGTGCCTCAGAACCGAAGAGTGATGACCCGTCATAGCGGAACATACCGTCGAAGATGTACTTATCCCTGTAATCGAGGTACAGGATTGCAAAATAGTTCTTGGCTATGATCTCATCCTGGTAACTGCTTATGGATATATTGCCTGCTATGGCATCAAATGTGGGAACGCCCCCTAGTGAGAAGTCATTGCCGTTGGCGCTGTTACTTTTGTAGGTTGTCTTCTCGAAGAGGTAGCTGGCTTTGGCCCTGGTGTTGAAATCTCCGAACTTCTTGTTGAAGTTCAGGGTCACCTGTGCATTTCTTGCGAAGAGCTCAGTATCTGCCATATAGAGGGATCCTTTTGAATAGACCGATTCATTGCCTGCCCTTGTATATGTGTCATATGGATTATAGGTCTGGTATTTCCCGGTTGAATATTCGAATGCGAACTTACCCTCCAGGTTCAGGAAATCTGTGATATTGTATTTTCCTGAGTATGTGCCCAGTATCCTGTCTCTGTTAGTCTGGTCTTCAACCTTCCAGAGGTTGTAGATCGGGTTCTCTGTTGTTGTCTCCCATGCATTGGGGATGAAGAGATAGGGCTGACCGTCAGGGTTGACCAGGTCAAAGTTGGTGTCAGGTGCTGAAAGGAGCACGTTGAAGAAGATACCGCCGTTGTAGGCGTTTGCGCCTCCAGGGTCCTGTGTTGTTGACTTCACATACAGGTTGCTTGCAGAGATAGAGAGTTTCGGAGATATCTTATGGTCAACATTCAGCCTGAAGCTGTTTCTTTTATAGCCGTCAGTTTCGACAAGGAGCCCTGATTGTACGTTGTTCTCAAATGATACAAGGAAGTTTGTCTTACCGAGGTTCGAGCCAACTGACAGGTAATTGGTATAGAAATCATTTCCTGAGAATATAAGATCCTCATGGTCGAAAAGCACGGCATAGTCATTATCCATATATTGATCGCTTTCAAGGCTGCGTGAGCCGGAGAATCCTGCCTCGGTGCCCTGGTACCCTGAGGGGTAGGTAACACCTGCATATTTGGTGAATCCGAAGCTTGCCTGGTCATCGGCCAGTCTCCAGGCATGGTGAGTGGCAAGGTCATATCTCTTGCCTAGCTGGTTCATGCCATATTCATTTCTTAAGATTACTTCTGTCTGTCCTTCAGTGAGGAGGTTTCCGCGGCGTGTGGTAACGGCAATAACACCGTTGCCGGCGCGTGATCCGTACAATGCTGAGGCGGAGGCGCCTTTGACAACCTCTATTGACTCTATGTCGTCGACGTTTATGTCACCAAGTGTTCCCTCCATGATGGCACCGTCGAGAATTATGAGTGGTGCCTGTGAACCGGAAATCTGGGTTGCACCGCGTACAAGTATGGTGGCGGCGCTGCCTGGTTCGCCGGTCGAGTTTATAACAGTCACACCGGAGACTTTTCCCTGGAGAGCCTGTGATGCCGATCCGGCCGTTACTTCTTTCAGCTGGCTGGCGTCGACTCTCTCGACGGACACAGCCATCTTCTTCTTGGGTGTGCCGGCGGCAACCCCTGTGACGATGATCTCATCAAGGTTCAGGAGATCCTGGTCCATCATAATGTCTATGGTGGTTTGTCCTTCGATAGTCACCTCCCGGGTTTTCATCCCTATGAATGAGAAGACTAATGTTTTAGAGTTTTGCGGCACATTAAGGGAGTATTTTCCGTTAAAATCCGTAAAAACTCCGATAGTGGTACCTGGTACTGTAACAGATACGCCCGGTATCGGGCCCTCCCCCTCCACCGAGGAGGTAACCGTACCAGTGATGGTTTTTGTCTGTGCCATCAATGCTGTAACACCAGTACACAGAAACAATACTAGTAACAGAATTAGTTTCTTCATACGATTTAGTTTTAGGTTTAAGTTAAAACGTGAAAATACACATTTTTTAACTATCAACAAAATGAATGGCAGAGTGAATCGGTCAAACGATATCTTTTGGGCTATAGATGCCATCCTCGCATTGCCCGGATGGCGAACCGGTAAGGGGGATCCTCTTATCAGAAAAGGCTGTGATGCCTGGCGGCATCTTACGGCCTTGTTTTTTTAAATTTCAGTCCTGAGCAAGCTCACTCCCTCATTTAAAAAGGTGGAAGACCGGATTCGAACCGGCGACCTCCAGAGCCACAATCTGGCGCTCTAACCAACTGAGCTACAACCACCGTTTTACGGAGTGCAAAGAAATAGTAAAAAAGCTCATTCCGCAAATTTTTAAACTATATAATTGTACTTAAGCTGCAAATACTATCTTCGCTTTACATTTAACCGGCGGTACAACTATTTATACAGTTTCCCGTTACACTGTTCAGGACTGACAAGATTGGCGAAACTCAAGTTCATAGACAATATCAAGGGGATGCAGGCTGTTCAGCTGCTCCGGTTCATCACCTTCCTTATCATCAGCATTGTCTTTACAAAGAGTCACCTCACCCGGGCCGAAATAGGTCAGTGGGAACTCTTCCTTTTTATAGCAAGCCTGCTGAGCTTTTTCTGGGTCTCAGGAATAATCCAATCGCTGCTGACATTATACCACCGCAACAAAACCTTCAGGAGCAGGGGTGAAACGGTCGAAAAAAAATCTCCCGAGATATTCAACGCTTTTCTGCTGATACTCTTCTTCAGCCTTCTTGTATTTGCCCTCGGTATACCCATAAAAAATGCCCTGCCCTCAATTGGGATAAAACAGGATGTGCCTTACCTTGGACTTCTTCTCTGGTATATTCTTCTTAGCAATCCGGTTACCCTGATTGAATATATATATCTCCTGAATAACCGGTCGCACAGGATACTGCAATATGGGTTGTATACCTACGGGGCACAGATACTGCTGGTCCTGGCACCGGTGATAGCAGGCTATGATGAAAAAAGTGCCATCTATGGCCTTTTCATCATCACAGGCGTACGGTGGATATGGCTTATAATCCTCCTCAGACGTTATACATTAATAAAGGTATCATTCGAATTCATCAGGGAACAGCTGTATGTAGGTATGCCCCTGGTACTTACCTTCCTGATAAGTGGATCGGCACAGTATATTGACGGCATAATAATCTCAGTCGCTTATGAGGATCCCGGGGTCTTCGCAATGTTCCGCTATGGGGCCAAGGAGTTTCCCCTTGTTTTCCTGCTGGCGACAGGACTCAGCAACGCGCTCCTGCCCCAGTTCAGCACACGTGAAGGGATGAGGGAGGCCCTTGTCACACTGAAGACGAAATCAGAAAAGCTGATGCACCTCCTGTTCCCCTTGTCAATCGTGACAATGTTCTTTGCCCGATGGCTCTACCCGCGTGTATTCACACCTGAATTCACTCGCAGCGCCGACGTCTTCCTTATTTATCTCCTGCTGATCATCCCCAGGCTGGTATTCCCACAGACAATAGTCATCGGTAGAAAAAAAACCAACATTACTTTGATAGCCGCTGCCATTGAGATATGTATCAATATACCCCTGAGCCTCTTTCTTATAAAGCCCTACGGGGTGGTAGGCGTCGCCCTTGCAACCTTCATTGTCTATTCACTCGAAAAGATCTTTCTTATATGGTATGTATGGGCGAAGATGAAGATAAAACCTGCTGATTACATACCAGTATTACCCTGGATAATATACTCCTCTCTCCTTGTGCTCCTTTTTGTGCTCATCGACCACCGTGTGATAAACTTCCATTAGTCCTGCGGCTTCGTTGTTCATAAAAATCAAAAAAAATTATCTTTGAGGCGGATTACCGTAATCCTAACCCTTTTTTCCGGATGAGCAGTGAAGAAAAACATTTTGAACGATTCCGAAGGAATATTATCGGGATAGACCAGGAATATTCAACTCCTTATGGTCTGAAGAAAATCATCTATTGTGACTGGATCGCGAGCGGAAGACTTTATAAACCTATTGAGGATAAGATATCAGAAGAGTTTGGCCCGTTTGTCGCCAACACACATACAGAGACTTCGGAGACAGGTTCGGTGATGACCTGGGCCTATCATCAGGCACAGGAGATTATCAAGAAGCATGTCAATGCCGGTCATGATGATGTGCTTATTGCAACAGGTGCAGGCATGACAGCCGTGATTAACAAATTCCAGAGGATTCTGGGGCTGAAAGGCTGCTCCCTCCCGAAGGGCGATCGCTGTCAGAATGATGATAACCGTCCTGTAGTATTCATAACACATATTGAACATCATTCAAATCAGACATCGTGGTATGAGACACTGGCCGATGTCGTGATCATCGAACCGGGTAAGGATCTTACGATAGATGTGGAAAACCTCAGGGCTGCCCTTGAGAAATATAAAAACAGGAAGTTCAAGATAGGATCATTCTCAGCCTGCTCCAATGTAACCGGAATCTTTACCCCTTATCATCAGATGGCCCGTATCATGCATGAGAACGGCGGGCTCTGCTTCGTAGACTTTGCAGCCTCGGCTCCTTATGTTGATATTGACATGCATCCGGCAGACGCCATGGAGAAGCTTGATGCTATCTTCTTCTCACCTCATAAGTTCCTTGGCGGTCCGGGATCTGCCGGCGTGCTTCTCTTTGACAAGTCATTATACAAGACCTCTGTTCCTGATCAGCCCGGCGGAGGCACCGTCGACTGGACAAATCCCTGGGGTGAGTATAAATATGTTGACAGCATCGAATCAAGAGAAGACGGAGGTACTCCCGGCTTTCTCCAGGTTATAAGGGCCGCACTGGCCATCAACCTCAAACAGATGATGGGTACCGACAGGATAAGGGCCCGGGAGGAAGAACTTCTGAAGAAAGCGTTTGCAGGGCTTGAGGCAATCGGGGGCCTTCATATTCTTGCACCTGGAATAAAAAAGAGACTGGGAGTCATATCCTTTTATATCGATGACATGCATTATAACCTGGTTGTAAAGCTGTTGAGCGACAGGTATGGTGTACAGGTCAGGGGCGGATGCGCCTGCGCAGGCACCTATGGACATTATCTTCTTGATGTCACCTATGATCACAGTCATCGTATAACAGAAATGATAAACAGGGGTGATCTCTCTGAAAAGCCCGGCTGGGTAAGGCTCTCGCTCCATCCGACAATGACCGATAATGAACTGGATGAGGTCATCATGGCACTTAAAGAGATAAAGGCTCAGGGCGAATCATGGAGCAGGGATTATAATTACAACAGGAGAACAAATGAATACAGGCACAGGCTTGATGACGGCAGCAGCAGGCTAAATGTTGAATCATGGTTTAATCTTCGAGGCTGAAGAGATGAATATAGTTGAAGTAACAACTGTTGCGCACAGAAAGGAATTTATCGGGTTCCCCAAGAAACTCTATAAAGACGATCCTTTCTGGGTCTCCCCGCTTGACAAGGTGGCGGAGGCTGTCTTTGACCCGGCAGGTAACATTGCCTTCAGGCATGGTGTGGCAACACGATGGATACTGACTGATGCCGGTGGTAAGACAATTGGAAGGGTGGCCGCATTCATAGATGAAATACGATCAAAGGCCAACAGGCAGCCTACCGGTGGTCTCGGATTTTTTGAGGTTGTTGAATCGGAAGAGGCAGCTTTCATGCTCTTTGACACGGCCCGCAAATGGCTTACTGACAGGGGAATGAAGGCAATGGACGGGCCAATCAACTTTGGTGAGAATGATAATTTCTGGGGGCTCCTTGTAGAGGGTTTCACCCATCCGGGTTTTGGTATGCCATATCATAAGAGATATTACAGGAAATACTTTGAGGATTACGGTTTCAGAACCTATTTTGAGCAGTACAGTTATCATAAGGACATATCCTCCGTTGAGGTCTTTCCTGACCGCTTCATGAAGATAGCCGAATGGATATCAAAGCGTCCTGGATACACCTTCCGTCACTTTGAATACAGGCACCGTGATAAGTTTGTTGCTGACATGGTGGAGATATACAACACAACGTGGTCAGTCTTCAAGGAAGACTTCACTCCGCTTGACCCTGACATGCTTCGTAATACTCTTAAGGAGGCCAGGGCTTTCATTGATGAAGATCTGATATGGTATGCTTACCATAACGACAAACCTGTAGCTGTATTTGTAATTTTTCCCGACCTGAACCAGATCATAAGACATTTCAGCGGCAGGCTGACACCATGGAACATGATAAGATTTGCATGGTACCGCATGACCCACGAGATGACCCGCATGAGGGCCCTGGTGGCAGGTGTTACACCGGCATATCAGAACAGCGGAATTGAATCGGCGATATTCCTGCAGCTCTTTCATGTCTTCCGCAGGAAGAGATATTATAAGGAGCTGGAATTGTCATGGGTGGGTGATTTCAATCCTAAGATGATTGGCATGTACGAAGCTCTTGGAGCACAGAGAGCCAAGACTCACATGACTTTCAGGTACATGATTGATGATAAGCTGCCATTTAAAATGTACAAGGATGAGTTGGCGGAGAACCTTGCGGCGCGCCAGGCAAAACAGTCAGGTTAATTTTTTTTGCCACACGCTTTGTATATTTCTTATTGTTCATTATCTTTGCAAACCCTTAGAAAAAGTATTTTAACGAGTAACAAAATATATCAGGAGATGAAAGAAGGTATACATCCGGGCAATTACAGGTTGGTTGTATTTCAGGATATGTCAAACGGATATTCATTTATGACGCGTTCAACTGCCTCTTCACGTGACACCATCAAATGGGAAGACGGCAATGAATATCCGCTCATCAAGCTTGAGATTTCAAATACATCCCATCCATTCTATACAGGTAAGATGAAGCTTGTGGACACCGCAGGAAGGGTTGACAAGTTCATGAACCGTTACAAGACTCATCTTGACAAAAAGACGAAGTAATTAACGATCATACTCTATGGAGCTGCCCCGTCGGGCAGCTTTTTTTTTCTTCTGCGCGAACGGAGCTGCAACCATTATTATCTCAAAGTTGTTATTGCTCTGTGAGGGTCATGTTATATTTAAATCACTAATTTTGCGTAGTTTTTCATATTTATGGAGAAAAAGGATTTCAGAAAGTGGGGCAGCGTAGGTTTTCATGAACTGATGGATGAGGGCAGGGAGATAATTCCCATCCTTTCTGACGGTGATGATCAGGAGCTTGATGATATTGAGATACCTGGCAGTGTGCCATTGCTTCCTTTGCGTAATACTGTGCTGTTTCCGGGAGTGGTGATACCAATTGCCGTTGGCCGTTCCAAATCTGTTCAGCTGGTGCGTGAGGCTTACCGCGGTGACAAGCTCGTTGCAGCCGTGGCACAGCTTGATGCTGACATAGACGACCCCCAGGTGCGTGATCTTAATGTCGTTGGGACGCTTGGGCAGATAGTCAAACTGCTTGAGATGCCTGACGGAACAACCACGGCCATTATTCAGGGCAGAAGACGGGTATCTGTCATCAGCATTGTCCAGGAGGCGCCTTATTTGACTGCAAGGGTGAAGGCCATTCCCGAAACGAAAGGGTCAGATGAAGAGAAGGATTTCGAGGTGATTATTGGTTCACTCAAGGACCTGTCAATGAAGATTGTGAAACTCAATCCAAACATTAACCCTGAAGCCACTTTTGCTGTCAGGAACATTGAGAACAGCACGTACCTGATAAACTTTATCTGTTCCAATACAGAGCTGAATGTCAATGACAAGCAGAAGCTGCTTGAGGCATCTTCCATGAGAGAACGCGGGCTCAGGCTGCTTGAGCATCTTGTTCGTGAGATTCAGCTCCTTGAGTTAAAGAACGAGCTGCAGTCAAAGGTCAAGTACGAGATTGACCAGCAGCAGCGTGAATTCCTTCTGCATCAGCAGATGAAGACCATTCAGAATGAACTGGGAGGCAATCCCACGGAAAAAGAGGTCGAGGAATTCCGTGTCAGGGGGGCTGAGAAAAAATGGAATGAAGATGTGGCCAAGGTATTCTACAAGGAACTTGACAAGCTCTCACGACTTAATCCTGCCGCAGCCGAGTATTCCGTCCAGGTCAACTATATCCAGACGCTCCTTGAGCTTCCCTGGAATGAGTATACAGATGACAATCTTGATCTTAAAAATGCGCAGGGCGTTCTTGACGAAGATCACTACGGGCTTGAAGAGGTCAAGGAGAGAATACTTGAGCATCTTGCCGTGCTGAAGCTCAAGGGCGACCTTAAATCACCGATATTATGCCTTTACGGCCCTCCGGGTGTTGGCAAGACCTCGCTTGGCAAGTCTGTAGCCCGTGCCCTTGGCCGTAAGTATGCTCGTATGTCACTTGGTGGTCTTCATGACGAAGCCGAGATCAGGGGACACCGTAAGACATATATAGGTGCCATGCCCGGCAGGGTGGTGCAGAATATTCGTCGTGCAGGTTCATCAAACCCTGTATTTATCCTTGATGAGATAGACAAGGTAGGACAGGATTTCAGGGGAGACCCCTCCTCGGCCTTGCTGGAGGTGCTTGACCCTGAGCAGAATACACATTTCTACGACAACTTCCTTGAACTTGAATTTGACCTGTCAAAGGTGTTGTTCATTGCTACTGCCAATACCCTTTCAACCGTCAGTCCTGCCCTGCGTGACAGGATGGAGCTCATCGAGATATCAGGCTACCTTGTCGAGGAAAAGAGAGAGATAGCTGTTAAACATCTCATCCCCAAGCAGCTGGAGGCGCATGGTGTCACCAGCGATCAGTTTGTCCTCCTGAAACCGGTGATAGAGGAGATCATTCAGAAGTATACCCGCGAGTCAGGGGTGAGGGAGCTTGACAAGAGGCTTGCCAAGCTGGTCAGATCGAGGGCAAAGGAGATTGCCTTTGATAAAGTACCTGCAGGAGAGGTCTCATCTGAGAATGTTGCGGAGATACTTGGCCCGCCAAAATACCTTAAGGATTTTTACGGCGGCAATGAGCAGGCCGGTGTGGTTACAGGCCTGGCCTGGACCGCCACAGGAGGTGAGATTCTTTTTGTTGAGACCAGTCTTAGTCGCGGGAAGGGAAATCTGACCCTGACCGGAAACCTGGGAGAGGTGATGAAGGAATCGGCCGTCATAGCCCTCGAATATCTTAAGGCTCATGCCCCATTGCTTGACCTTCCGGATACTTTCTCCGAAAAGTGGAACATTCATATCCATGTTCCTGAGGGCGCTATACCGAAAGACGGCCCCTCAGCCGGCGTTACAATGGCTGCATCCATAGCCTCCGCCTTTACCCAGAGAAAGGTGAAGAAGTACGTTGCAATGACGGGTGAGATCACCCTCAGAGGCAAAGTCTTGCCTGTTGGTGGCATCAAGGAGAAGATACTTGCCGCCAAGCGTGCCGGTATCAGGGAGATCATACTCTCGGTGCTGAATCGTAAGGACGTGGAGGAGATAAATGAAAAATATGTACGCGGACTGAAGTTCAGGTATGTTGATACCATTATGGATGTCCTTGACCATTCCCTTCTGAGGCAGAGGGTGACCAATGCCAGGGACATAAATTTTGACTGATTATCAAAAAAACTCAGATGAAGAAGATAGCTGTTTTCCCGGGATCGTTCGATCCGTTTACGGTAGGTCATGAAGCCATTGTAAAACGTGCACTCCCTCTGTTTGACATGATCATAATAGCTGTCGGGGAGAATGTTGAGAAGAAGAATCTCTTCACCATTGAGAACAGGCTGAGGATGATTTCTGATGTCTTCAGGGGTGAAGAGAAGATAGAGGTGACCAGGTTCAGCGGGCTTACCGTCAATTTCTGCCGAGAGAAGAAAGCAGGTTATATTCTGAGGGGATTGCGTACCTCCGCCGATTTTGAATACGAGAGGGCACTGGGGCAGATGAACAGGATGATGGCTCCTGAGGTTGAGACACTCTTCCTTCTTACCGGGACAGAACACACCCCTGTCAATTCTACAATTGTGCGCGACATCATCATCAAGGGAGGTGATGCCTCTATGTTCGTTCCGAAAGCAATAAAGATCTCTAAGTACCTTAGCAAATAATCACCTCACTCTGAGAGTATAGTTCAGTAGATCAAGGAGCGACTGGAAGGTGTTGGATTTGATCTTTGCTATCTCATCCGGTGCCAGCCATTCTGCGTGTGTGATTCCTTCTTCAGCCTGTGGCTCCGTTATCATCTCCCCGCTGTAGCTCATGCTGAACCAGTGGGTCTTTTTCATGTAAGGTTTGTTGTCATAGAGGTATGTATGATAACTCGGGAGCAGTGGAGCGATAATCATATGCCCCTGCAGGTTGCACTCTTCCTCTACCTCTCTCAGGGCGCACTCCCCGGGTGATTCACCCTTCTCTATATGCCCTTTAGGCAGATCCCACCTGCCGTATCGCTTGATAAACAGATACCTGCCAGACGGATGCCCGACGAGCCCTCCTGCAGCCTCAGTAACAATGAACCAATTACTGAAAACTTCCCACAGGTTGTTGATATCAGATGAATAAATATTAAGAGAAGTTATCTCATTATTGACGGCAAACTGTGATATTTGGACATAGAGCTCCTCTCTCTCCCGGTACTTGTGGAAAAGGGTATAGTTTTGTACCCTGTCAGGCTCTGGGGAGAGCGTTATCACTCTGTTGTCAAAATATACTTTATACCTCAGCATATGGATGATATAGCAAAAAAAACTGCAGAATACCTTTTACAAATTAAAGCAATTAAATTACAACCGGCAAAACCTTTTACCTGGGCCTCAGGGTGGAAGTCTCCCATCTATTGTGATAACCGCACGACACTCTCGTTTCCCGAGGTCCGCACTTTTATCAGGGAGTCATTTGTAATAAAGGTATTGGAGTTATATCCTGCGGCGGAACTGATAGCCGGGGTGGCAACGGGGGCAATTGCTCACGGCGCCCTGGTGGCTGACAAACTGGCTCTCCCGTTCATCTATGTCAGGTCAGGTGCCAAGGAGCATGGGCTCGGAAACCAGATCGAGGGCTATTATGAGAAGGGGCAGAAAGTGGTTGTTATTGAGGATCTTATCTCCACCGGCGGGAGCAGCCTGGGGGCGGTCCGTGCTCTCCGTGAAGCCGGATGTGAGGTGCTGGGCATGATTGCCATCTTCACATACGACTTCGGCAAGGCAAGAGATTCATTTGCAGCTGAAAAGTGCAATCTCGAGACCCTAAGCAATTATAACGTGCTTGTTGAAATGGCGGCGGCTTCGGGCTATATCTCACCCGACGATGTTGAGACACTGAAGGAGTGGAGGACCAACCCTTCGGAATGGGGAAAGAATATTCAATGAGCCCTGTTAATTCATATTCAAGCCGGAAAGGAGTTGTCCCCTGCGGTGACAGCGACCTCTATGCTTTCCTGACAGACATGCGTAATTTCAGATCGGTTGTGCCTGAAGGTATCATTACCGACTGGCAGGCTACAGAAGAAAGTTGTTCCTTCAAAGTCGAAAACACCGGTAAGGTTACCGTAGAGCTCAATGATGCCCTGCCTCATACAATGGTAAGCTACGCTGCAGAGATGATGCTGACGGGCAAGGTGATGGTTCATGTATTGATTGAATATGAAAGCGGAACCCGGTCAGGTATTTGCCTGAAGGCAGATGTGAATATGAATCCGATAGTCAAAATGCTGATAGGTGACTCTGCCCAGAAGTACCTCGATGCTGTCATCGATGCAATAGAAAAGTACCAGGGATTTGAAAAGATCAGAAGATGTAATCAACCTCTTTGAAGGCATAGTCTTTTATCCGGCCGTTCTTCCTGCGTATGGTTATCAGCCCTGACGATCTTACCCGCTCTATCATACCGGTGAATTCACCTTCGGCGTCGCTATAGCGGTGCCATTCTCCACCCCTGTAGAGGAGTCTGTGATAATCCTCTGACAGTTTCTCATGAGCAAAGTTGACAACCATTTTGTAGCGGACATCCATCAGGTTGATAAGTTCATTCCTGATTGCCTTAAGGTCAAACTCCCTCCCTGTCAGCTGCGCCAGCGATGCCGGGTTTGGGGCCCCGCTGAGAAAGACCTTCTGATTCACATTCAGTCCTATGCCTGCAACGGTGCTGCAGAGTGTCTCGCCCATCACGCTGTTCTCTATCAGGATACCTGCTATTTTGTCATCTCCGGCATATATGTCATTCGGCCATTTGACTGATACCTCACTTACCATTGTTCTGACAAGATCGGTGACCGCAAGGGAAACCATCTGTGAAATGACAAATTGATCTTCCGGTCTGATCATTATGGGATAGAGTATTACGCTCATCAGCAGGTTCTTGCCAGCCTCGCTCTCCCAGGAGTTACCTGTCTGCCCTCTGCCACTCTCCTGGAATGAGGCTGTAATGACGGTCCCTTCGGCAGGCTTACCTGAGCTTATCAGAGAGGTGGCAACACTATTCGTGGATGACACTTTTTCATGATGTATCAGTGAAGATCCTATTGTCATGGTTTTCTGCATTTTAATGTCGTTATTGAGAGTAACCCGCTCATAAAACGGGAGTTTGAATAAATTGGCATCCTAATTGTAAAAAGAAGTATAGCCGGACGAAAATACGGATAAATGTTCGTAATTTTGCGGCGTTAAAAAGGAACTGTTTAAGTCTGAAAGGATTATTGATGAGAAAAACCGATAAAGAGACCACTTTGGTAAAGGATAGCGTTGTAAAGGGATTATTTGAAAAGAAGGGAGAAAAGGTGGCATGTATCGATCTGAGAAAAATTGAAAACAGGGTGTGCGACTATTTTATCATCAGCCACGCCACTTCGTCAAAGCAGGTTGATTCACTCGCATGGTCAGTAGAGGATATTGTCAGACGGGAAACCGGGCGCAAGCCTTATCATATTGAAGGAAGGGAAAACTGCATCTGGGTTTTGCTTGATTACGGTGACATTCTCGTTCATATATTCCAGCAGCCTTACAGGGAGTTTTATAATCTTGAGTCACTATGGGCAGATGGTACCATCACCATGCTCGAGGACAAATTAGTAAAGAAAGGTGGTTGATATATGGCAGAAGACAAGGAACCATTAAAGGATAACAGGAATGATAAGAACACAAAGCCGAAGTTCAATTCGAACTGGATATTTGTAATACTTATACTCTCAGTTTTTGCAGTTCAGATCTTCTTTACCGGAAAGAGCTCTCAGAAAGCCGGCCAGAGGGAGATTGAGCAGATGGTTGTTAACCATGACATTGAAAAAGTAGTAGTTATAAACAAAGACCATGCTGAGATCTACATAAAGGCTGACTCCCTGAGCAGCGGACGTTATCCTGATTTTGTGGATAGGAAGACTTTCGGCCTCCAGCCTCAGAAACCGCAGTATTTTCATAACTTCGGAACAGTAGAGCTTTTTGAGGAGTTCTTTGCAGGAGTACAGGAGAAGGCTGGCTACAGCGAAACCGAATGGATCCATCTTGAATACCAGACCAGGAAAGATTACTTTGGAACATTTCTTGGAGTTATTCTCCCCTTCCTGCTTATTGCTGTTGTATGGATCTACTTCATGCGACGGATGGCTTCAGGAAGTGGCGGTGCCGGAGGAAATATCTTCAGTGTAGGCAAGTCAAAGGCGCAGATCTTTGATAAGGACACTCATGTAAAGATAAATTTCAATGATGTGGCAGGGCTCGAGGAGGCCAAGACGGAGGTGATGGAGATAGTTGATTTTCTGAAGAATCCCAAAAAGTACACATCCCTTGGCGGCAAGATACCTAAGGGGGCTCTGCTCGTTGGTCCTCCCGGTACTGGTAAGACACTGCTGGCCAAAGCAGTGGCTGGTGAGGCTAATGTGCCATTCTTCTCAATTTCCGGGTCTGACTTTGTCGAGATGTTTGTTGGCGTGGGTGCCTCACGGGTCAGGGACCTCTTCAGGCAGGCAAAGGAAAAGGCTCCGTGTATTGTCTTTATTGATGAGATAGATGCTGTGGGCCGTGCCCGCGGACGCAACCCCAACTTCGGGGCAAATGATGAGCGCGAAAATACTCTTAACCAGCTGCTGACAGAGATGGATGGCTTCGGCACCAACAGCGGTGTCATAATACTTGCCGCCACCAACAGGGCTGACATACTTGACAAGGCTCTGCTGAGGGCAGGCCGATTTGACCGTCAGATACATGTCGAGCTGCCTGACCTGAAGGAGCGTGAGGCTATTTTCAAGGTACACCTTCGTCCCATCAAGCTTGAAGAGAAGTTCGATATTGCCTTCCTTGCCAAGCAGACACCCGGTTTCTCGGGGGCTGACATCGCAAATGTATGTAATGAGGCTGCTCTTATTGCTGCAAGGGGAAACAAGACTGTTGTTGAGAAGCAGGACTTTCTGGATGCAATTGACAGGATCATCGGTGGGCTGGAGAAAAAGAACAAGATCATCTCCCTGGAAGAGAAAAAGACAATCGCCTACCACGAGGCAGGCCATGCTACCTGCAGCTGGCTGCTTGAGCATGCCAGTCCGCTTCTTAAAGTGACTATTATACCCCGGGGAAAAGCCCTAGGTGCTGCCTGGTACCTGCCGGAAGAGAGATCGATATCCACACGAGAGCATATACTTGACGAACTTGCCTATGCCCTGGGAGGAAGGGCAGCCGAGGAGATTGTCATCGGGAAGATATCAACCGGCGCCCTCAGTGACCTGGAAAAGGTTACAAAACAGGCATACGCCATGGTAGCCTATTTCGGCATGTCAGGCGAGGTTGGAAACATGAGCTTTTACGACTCTTCTGGTCAGTCTGACTATGGATTCACGAAGCCTTACAGCGAAAAGACAGCTGAACTTATTGACAGTGAAGCAAAGAAGATCGTTGAGGAATCTTACCTCAAAGCTAAGGAGATCATCTCTTCAAATATTGACGGGCTGAGGCAGCTCGCTGACCAGTTGCTTGAAAAAGAAGTCATTTTCAGTGAGGATCTTGAACGGATCTTTGGAAAACGGAGGGGTGACGTTGCCGTCAGGGATATGACCGAGCAGACTAAGAGCACCGAAGATACCACTGCAATCTGACAATGGAACAGGATTGGGTGATCATAGAACATTTCACCGATGATCTCAGGAGCCAGATTGCTGTTGACAGGTTGCTTGAGAACGGCATAGAGGCAGTTGCGGTGGACAAGCGTGACAGCATATACAAATACGGTGAAATACAGCTTTTTGTTCATCGTGACAATGTGATCATTGCCAAGGAAATAATTAAAGATATCTAAGGTGGTCAATCTCATCAGGCGTACAGTAACAGGAGCCTTCATTGTAATTTTTGTTCTCGGAGGTCTCTGGCTGCATCCGATATCCTTTTTCATTGTTGGGGCAGTGATGATAGCAGGCACACAGCATGAGTATTACATCATGGTCAGGGGCACCGGCATCAGGCCGCAGCTCGTCACCGGGATCATCACCGGCTTCCTCCTCTACTTTACATCTACTATGGTGGCAGTCGGATGGTTTCCAAGGCAGAGCTTCCTTGCACTGATACCTGTCCTCGCAATTGTAATGGTAATTGAGCTTTTCAGGAAGGTCGAGAAACCGTTTGACTCACTGGCACATACATTTTTCTCCATACTCTACACAGCGGTTCCTTTCTCGATGTTCCCATTCTCGGCTTTCAACAGGGAAGGATTGGAGCCTATAATCCAGATGAACGGCATGGAGTTCTCACCGGGGATACTCATAGGGTTCTTTCTGCTGTTATGGACCAATGATACAGGTGCCTATCTCGTTGGCTCATCGCTGGGCCGTCACCGTCTTATGGAGCGAATATCCCCGAAGAAGAGCTGGGAGGGCTTTTTCGGAGGGATGATACTGACACTCCTCATTGCTCGTCTGTTCTCAGGATGGCTGGGTGTTGCCGACACCACCGGATGGGTGCTGATAGCTGTGATAATATCGATAGCCGGCACCCTGGGTGATCTGATCGAATCAATGCTTAAGAGAAGCCTGGGTTTTAAAGACTCAGGAAGCATTATGCCTGGTCACGGTGGTTTTCTCGATCGTTTTGACAGCGTGGTGGTGGCATTCCCGCTGGTTTATCTTTATATAGCTATATTCGGGTAAGATGGCAGACAGAAGAATAAAAATCCACAGGGAAGGTTACAGGATCATCATCGCCATTTTTATCCTTCTTGCAGGGATTAACGTTGCCATACCTCTCTTGTGGCCAGAGCTTAATACACTACAGATAGTATTGCTGGCAGGGTCACTGCTTTTTTTCGCATTCATACTCTACTTTTTCCGCGTGCCTGCCAGGCACGTAGAGCCTGACCCGCTTCTTATCTACGCACCGGCAGACGGGAAGGTGGTAGTCATTGAAGAGACTCTGGAAAAGGAATATTTTCGGGATACCAGGCTGCAGATCTCAATTTTCATGTCACCTTTCAACATGCACAGCAACAAGTATCCTATTGCAGGAACTGTCTCTTATGTAAAATATCACCCCGGGAAGAAGATCGTTGCGTGGAGCCCCAAATCATCAGAATTGAACGAAAGGAGTACCGTAGTTGTTAAATCAGAGAGCGGCACAGAAATCCTGATAAGGCAGGTGGCGGGAGCTGTGGCCAGACGCATTGTGACCTACTCTAAAAAGGGGGAAAAGGTGCAACAGGGCGGTGAGCTCGGGTTTATCAAGTTTGGATCACGCGTGGATATTTTCCTGCCTGAAGGGACGGAGGTTGATGTGCAGATGTTTGAGCAGGTGAGGGCAAACAGGACTATCATTGCAAAAGTTCTCTAAATCATTATGAAGAAAGAAGACAACAGAATCATAGATATTACCAATGACGTTAAATGGATTGGGGTACTTGACCCTGATATAAAAGTGTTTGACGTCGTCATGCATACGGATAATGGGACGACATATAACTCATATTTTATAAATGCAACCCGCAAAACGGTTATTGAAACTGCCAAAGAAAAGTTCAGTGAAACATATATTTCCAAACTGAGGAGAGTTACCGATCTGACTGAGATCGAATATATTGTTCTTAATCATACAGAGCCTGACCATTCAGGTGCCATGCGGCAGCTTGTTGACCTGGCACCGCAGGCTGTTGTTGTTGGAAGCGGGAACGCAATAAGATACCTTGCCGACATTGTCAACAAACCATTCAGGTCAATGGTGGTGAAGCATGGTGACAAGCTTGATCTGGGTAACAAAACACTGCAGTTCATTGCGGCGCCTAACCTTCACTGGCCAGACAGTATGTATACCTACCTTGTCGAGGAGAAGATACTCTTTACCTGTGACTCCTTCGGGGCCCACTACTGCCACGAGGAGATGTTTGATGACCTTGTCGGTGATTTTGAGGCAGATTTCAGGTATTACTTTGATGTAATACTGAAGCCTTACAGTAAATTCATGCTCAAGGCCATAGATAAGATAAGGCACCTCGATATTTCAATGATAGCCACCGGTCACGGTCCGATCTTGCGAACCGGCTGGAAGAAGATAATTGACGACAGCTACCGGATGGCTTCTGAATACCTGAAGCTTACGTCGGGTGAAGATCATAAACGGCTTCTGATAACATATGTGTCAGCCTACGGTTATACCAGGGACATGGCGAACCTTATTGCCCGCGGAGCCTCTGAGGTCAAAAATGTTACTGTGGAAGTGATGGACATTGAGTCTGCCGGGATAGGAGAGATTGACTCACGGCTTTCATTTGCTGACGGTATCATTGTTGGATCACCGACGATCAACCAGAACACCCTTCTCCCGGTTTACAAGCTGGCTGCAATGATCAGCCCGCTGCGCGACAGAGGTAAGCTTGCAGGCTCATTTGGTTCCTTTGGCTGGAGCGGTGAGGCACCTGGCCTCATTGCCGATATGCTGAAGAATCTCAAGCTGAAAATATTTGAGCAGCCAATATCCTACAAGTTCATGCCTGAGAGCATTAAGGAGAAGCCCCTGATCGAATATGGCGAACGCTTCGCCAGGCAACTGGCCGCAGAAAACCCTGCATCATAAAAAAAGTAGAGACGCCCGATCCGGGCGTCTCTACTTTAATCTTCAGGACAAGATTATGATATGCTTATTTCACGTATCTTCTCCTTCTTTTTCTCCTCCTCAAGCTTCGGAATCTCAACATTCAGTATACCATCCTTGTAAATGGCTCCTATCCTTTCACCATTAACATCCTCAGGAAGGTAAAAACTGCGACAGAATGAGCTGTAACTGAATTCCTTCCTCCTGTAGCCTTCGCTCTCATCCTGTTTTGTTTCCTTATGCTCGGAAGAGATTGTAAGAACATCATCCTTAACCTCAATGCGAAGATCTTTCTTATCCATTCCCGGAACTGCAAGCTCAAGATAAAAAGCCTTCTCATCTTCCCTTATATTCACTGCCGGAAGAGTACCGGTGTTCCTGTTGAATGTGGGAAAAAAATCTTCATTGAAGAAATCTGAAAGTGTAAAGGGTTTGTAACTCCTTCTCGTAATCATTGGTAACATAGTAACCTCCTTTTTTATATTGTTCGACTTTTTGAATGTTTACACACTCAATATTTCAATCACTGTGCCGTTCATTTCAATATGCCAAAATGGCATGAAAGCTGAAAAGATTAATGACATAATGGCATTAGGCCTATGAAAGTTGTATTAACCGGAATTCTTTTTAATTTTGGAATAAATAGATACTATCCGGCCGGTAAAACAGGTCACGGTAACTTAATCAGACTGATGCGTGAATTCGACACTCCGTAATATTCTCGTGATAGTTGGCTTTCTGCTTGTGATTTACCTATTCTGGTTTTTCCGGAGCATTGTAGCCTATATCCTTATTGCCGGAGTGATATCTCTTGTCGGGCGCCCGATAGTTGACCTGCTCAACAGCATCCATTTCCGTAAGATACGGCTTCCGAAGGCAGTCAGTGCGCTCATCACTGTAGGGCTGATATGGAGTCTTCTACTGCTTTTTTTCATGGTCTTCATTCCGCTTATTTCAAAGCAGATAGAAACACTTTCAACAATTGATGCCGGTGCTATTGTGAAGCTGGCCGAGGAGCAGCTTGTGAGGCTTGAGGCACTTTTCAGGCAGATGAACAAGGATCTTCCTGCGGAAATGTCGATTTATGACTATGCAGTACAGAGAGTGAGTGAGGTTTTAAGTATTTCGATAATTCAGGATTTCATAGGATCAGTGATTGGCATATTGGGTAACATTCTGGTTGCAGCTTTTTCAATCACCTTCATCGCCTTCTTTTTCCTTAAGGATGAAACTCTTTTCTATGAGACGATAATGGTGCTTATTCCCGAGAAGTATGAGGAAAAGGTAAGACGTGCACTCTATTCGATTAAGCGACTGCTGATAAGGTATTTCATAGGTATCATTCTTGAAAGCACGGTGGTCATGACTATAGTAACGGTAGGAATGACCATTGTCGGGTTATCGTTCCAGCAGGCACTTGTCATGGGTCTTATTGTGGGGGTCCTTAATGTGATACCCTATGTAGGGCCATGGATTGGCGGGGCAATAGTAGTTGTGATGGGAATTGCCACCACACTGTCATCCGGAGGACTTCCAGATGTACCTCAACTCGTGGTCTATATGCTGATCGTGATTGCATGTGCCCAGCTCATTGACAACAATATTGTGCAGCCGATGATCTTTTCAAAGAGTATCAACGCACACCCTATAGAGGTATTCATAATCATTCTCGCTGCCGGAAGTTTTGCGGGGATTCCCGGGATGATACTTGCCATACCTACCTATACGGCACTGAGGGTGCTGGCCAGGGAGTTCTTCTACAACTTCGGGCCGGTGAGAAAGATAACATCAACCCTTGACAGGGACCTGGATGAGGAGAAGAGATGAAGAAGATAACAGCGACAATTGAAAGCCTCTTCCGCTTTTACATTGACGGATTCCGGACGATGTCATGGTGGGGTAAGAAGGTATGGCTGATAATTTTTGTCAAGCTCGGTATCATGTTCCTGATACTGAGGATATTTTTCTTTCCTGATTTTCTTAAGACCAATTTCAGCTCTGACCGTGAACGGAGCGACTATGTTATTGAACAACTAACCGGAAATAACTGACAATATGCTTGAAAACATTGATCTCTCACTGGTGAACTGGTCGAGAGGGCAGTTTGCCCTGACAGCCATTTACCACTGGCTTTTTGTGCCGTTGACTCTTGGCCTGTCATTTATCCTTGCTTTCATGGAGACTATCTATGTAAGGACGGGTGACGAAAAGTGGAAAAGGATAACAAAGTTCTGGATGACACTCTTTGGCATAAACTTCGCCATTGGAGTAGCGACGGGAATAATACTTGAGTTTGAATTCGGTACAAACTGGTCTAATTATTCATGGTTTGTGGGTGACATCTTCGGTGCACCCCTTGCTGTGGAAGGTATCTTTGCCTTCTTCCTCGAGTCTACTTTTGTTGCAGTGATGTTCTTCGGCTGGAACAAGGTTAGCAGGAAGTTTCATCTTGCTTCTACCTGGCTTGTGGCTGTGGGGGCCAATCTGTCTGCATTGTGGATTCTTGTTGCCAACTCCTGGATGGAAAACCCGGTTGGCATGGTCTTCAATCCTGACACTGCCCGCAATGAGATGAGCAGCTTCAGGGATGTTGTACTGAACCCTGTTGCTATTGACAAGTTCACACATACAGTGACATCAGGTTTCGTTCTTGCATCTCTTTTTGTCCTCGGGATCAGCTCATGGTATCTTCTGAGAAAACGCGAGCAGGAGATGGCAACGCGCAGTATACTCGTTGCCGGCATATTTGGTCTCGTATCTTCTCTGGCTGTTGCTATGACAGGCGACATGTCAGCCAGGACAATCTCAAAGGTTCAGCCGGTAAAATTTGCCGCCATGGAGGCTCTCTATGAAGGCCGGACAGAAGCTCCGCTGACAGCGATAAGTATCCTGTCAGCCAGCGGAGAAAAAATGGGAGAGAAGAAGGTTTATGATCACAAACTTAAGATAGAAGTGCCAAACCTCCTCTCAATCATGACTATTGGTGATAAAGGAGGTTACGTCCCTGGGCTTAAAGACCTTGTAAACGGTAATGCTGAGAAGGGCATACTGCCGGTTGCCGAGATGATGGAGCGCGGCAAATATGCCCGTCAGGTGCTTACCGATTACAAGATGGCAAAAGAGATCGGCGACTCTGCGTCTGTTGCAGCCCTCGGAGCCAGGTTTAGTGACAGTGAATTCACAGAGAATTATTTCAGATATTTAGGATACAGCTATTTTGACCATCCATGGCAGGTAATACCATCTGTCCCTGTAACATACTACAGCTTCAGGGTGATGGTTGGTCTGGGCTTTCTCTTTATTATAATCTTCATTCTGGCCCTCTTTTTCCATCGTAACCAAGTGCTCGAGCGACACCGCTGGTTTCTCTGGCTCTCGCTCTGTGCAATACCTCTTGCATACCTCGCCAGCGAGTTGGGCTGGATAGTCACCGAGATGGGACGACAACCATGGATAATACAGAACCTGATGCCGGTCCATGTTGCCGTCTCAAATATAAGTGCCGGAGCCGTACAGACCACATTCTGGCTCTTTGCACTGCTGTTCACTGCCCTGCTCATAGCAGAGGTTTCAATCATGGTAAGACAGATTAAAAACGGACCAAAACATTAGGAGGACACAATCATGACAGCTATGATGATATCACATGCATTCCTGCAGGACTACTGGTGGCTGATAATCTCACTTCTGGCCGGACTGCTTGTCTTCCTGATGTTTGTTCAGGGTGGACAGTCTTTTATCTTTTCTCTTCCCCGGAATGAGATGCAACGTACTATGATTGTCAACTCCCTGGGACGAAAATGGGAGTTTACATTCACTACCCTCGTCACCTTCGGCGGAGCCTTCTTCGCTTCATTCCCCCTCTTTTATGCCACCAGCTTTGGCGGCGCATACTGGGTCTGGATGGCGATACTCTTCAGCTTTATCATTCAGGCAGTGGCGTATGAGTTCAGGTCAAAGCCATCAAATATCTTTGGTACGAGGGTCTTTGATGCATTTCTTTTTATAAACGGATGCCTGGGACCGTTACTCATTGGTACAGCTGTTGCTACCTTCTTTACAGGCTCTGATTTCTCTCTTGACCTGTTTAACAGTGTAACCTGGGGATCAGGGTGGCACGGCCTTGAGGCGTTGCTCAATCCGGTAAACCCGATTCTGGGTCTTGCCGTGCTTTTCCTGGCGCGGGTTCTGGGGCTGATGTTCCTCTACAACACAATAGATGATGAGGAACTTGGCAGGGCAATCAGTAAGGCACTTATCAGAAATGCAATTCCATTCCTGGTATTCTTCCTGTCATTTATAGCCCTGCTCCTGGCAGGCAAGGGTTTCATGGCAGACGCTTCAACCGGTGAGATCGCACTTGTTAAGTATCATTACCTGAACAACCTTCTTGGCAACACACTGACACTTGTACTGTTACTGGGCGGGGTGGTACTGGTTCTTGTGTCTCTCTACCTGGGTATCATCCGCCGGTCACGCAAAGCAATATGGTATGCAGGGGCTGGTACTGTACCGGTAGTGATGGCACTGTTCTTCCTTGCCGGTTACGGCGACACGGCATTTTATCCCTCATCAACCGACATACAGAGCTCACTTACCATAGCTAACGCATCATCAAGCCACTTCACTCTTAAGACAATGATGTACGTGTCATTCGCCATTCCGTTCGTTGTCGCATATATATGGTATGCATGGAGATCGATTACACGTACCCGTATCAGTGCTGAGGAGATGAAGGGGGAAGAACATCTTTACTGAGTATTGGTTATCCTTCTGTTGCAGGGGACAGATTGATGGAGATAGAGTCACTTTTATCATATGGTTTTGGCAGCGGCCCGCTGATCATTGCAGGCCCCTGCAGTGCCGAGAGTGAAGAGCAGGTAATGGCTATTGCGACGGCACTGAAGGCAAC
>JALOMO010000144.1 GCA_025455395.1 Bacteroidales bacterium | reverse complement strand
CTTGCGGCCCCGACAATAGCAGATTCTGACAGGCCATAGTGATCAAGAAGCTGCTCATAGTCCATTGTTGATTGCCCAAACAGATCATTTATGGCAACAGCCTCAAAGGGGATAGCCCTCCCCCTGAAAATGAACGCCATAATACTTGCCAGTCCACCAATAATGGAATGCTCCTCCACAGTAATTATTCCTTTGACACCTTCGGCCAGCGCTTTAACAGCTTCCTCATTTACAGGTTTGAGAGAACTGACGTTTACCACCCGGAGAGATATACCCTCTTTTTCAAGGGTTTCGGCTGCCCTCAGCGCCTTCCAGACCATATAACCGTTCGCAAATACAACGATGTCTGTTCCCTGGCGAACGACAGAGGGGACTCCGATAATAAAACTGTCATTCTCTCCGGTTACATCGGGGATTTCGTTCCTGTTGACCCTGATATATACGGGTCCGTTATATTCAACCGCTGCCTCGATCACTTTTCTGGTTTCTATTCCATCAGCCGGGGCAAGAACAGTCATGTTAGGAATAGCACGCATAAGGGCAATATCCTCGATCCCCTGGTGCGTTGCACCATCCCCGTAATCGGACAGACCACAGCTTGATCCCATTATCTTTACATTAACCTTTCCAAGGCAGACACTCTGACGTATCTGGTCATATACTCTCCCGGTACTAAAGACGGCAAATGAGTTTACGAATGGTATCTTACCGGATATTGCCAGTCCTGCTGCTGTTGAGACCATGTTCTGTTCTGCAATTCCCATCTCAAAAAACCTATCGGGAATTGCATCCTGAAACAGGCATGTCATTGTAGACTTGCCCAGGTCTGCTTCAAGTACAACTATCCTTTCGTTCTTAGTCCCCAATTCAACAAGGGTACGTCCATAAACCACCCTGCAATTCTGCTTATTCATTACAAATCCTTTTATTATCTGAGTTCCTCTAATGCTGTTTCATACTGTTCGCCGGTCATTATTCCGTTATGGAAAGCTGCTGTGTTTTCAGCAAAGGATATCCCCTTTCCCTTAACTGTATGTGCAATAATGACTGAAGGCTTGTTCTTTACTTTTTCTGCCTCTGACAGGGCAGACTCAACATCTGCTATGCTATGTCCGTCTGTTTCAATAACGTGCCAGTTGTATGAGAGCCACTTCTCCCTGTGAGGGTTTGTATCGAACCGCTCTGTGATAAGACCTGTTGCCTGTATCCTGTTTTTATCAACAATTACAGTCAGATTATCGAGTTTAAAATTTGCTGCTCCCATAGCTGCTTCCCATATCTGCCCTTCTGCCATCTCTCCATCACCAACAATACAGTATACCCTGTAGCTGAGCTTGTCAAGACGTCCTGCCAGCGCTATGCCACATGATATGCTGAGCCCTTGCCCAAGTGAACCTGTATTTGCCTCTATACCAGGAACTTTAAGCATATCAGGGTGACCCTGAAGTCTTGAGCCAAGCTGCTTCAATGTGGAGAGTTCCTGTAAGGGAAAGTATCCGCATTCAGCAAGTGATGAATACTGAGCAATTGCGGCATGTCCTTTGCTCAATATCAGCCTGTCTCTGTCAGGCATCCCGGGGTTTGCCGGATCATGTTTCATCTTATGAAAATAGAGTACTGCGAGTATCTCAGCAAGGGAGCATGAGCCTCCCACATGACCGGGTACTCCCGGGCCTATCATCCTTATTATGTTATAACGCAGTTTTTTCGCGATGATCTCAAGTTCTTTGATTCTTGTTTCATTCAGTGCCATAATTTATTGTATCTAAAGTGTATTATTCTCAACTGATCTGACAGATAATTTAATCAGGTTAATAATTATCAAATCTTACATTCCGTGTTGTTTCGGGATCAACATATAGTATTTCAGGGTCCATCGCCTCAATCACCTTTCCGTTGAATCTGACATTCTCAAAGGTCACATTCCAGATTTTATGGTTCGCATCCCATCCTTTGATAAGACTGGGCACCTTCTGTACACCTTTGAAATCAATATTGCGAAAGGTGATATCTGACAGATTGCCCTTGTCAGGATTCCAGTCTGCCCATCGGTTAGGCTTTGTAATAATATGAAATACCCGCCACTGGGAGTTTTCAATCCTTATATCCTCAAAAAGATATTGGCGTTTATGTGCCTCTCCGCCGTGAATCGAGCAAAAAATGGCTTCGTTCTCGTTGTCCCATTCATGTTCAACCCTGATAATATCACAATCATATGCAGTAAAATTTGAAACATCATCTGATCCTCCCCACCCGATCTGGAACGGTGCTCCGTTCTCCATCTGCCATATGACACAGCGCCTGGCAATGTTATTGTCAGTGTAAAGTTTTATGGCATCATCATTTACCTTAAAAAAACAATCCTCTATCAGACCGTTTGTGCCAGTCTGGACACCGTCAGTACTGAACCACCATCCAATCATCTTTACATTACGTACGGTATGGTTAATCCCTGAAAATCTCACACACCAGCTTGGAGCATGAATGATTGTTATGCCTTCAACCAGCATATTTTTACAATTGGATATTGCAATAAGCGGACCTATCTCCCTTGCAGCATAGTCTTCTCCGGAAATGATTCCCCTGCCACGAAATTCTATGTTCTCACCATTCTCGCTGAAAAACCGACCCTTGATATATGCGCCGCCTGCCAGGTAAACAGTAGTATTGGAAGGCACTCTGTAACTTTCACCAATCTCATGAAGACCGGGCCCGAAAAAGATGACACTTGGATCATCTGGCGAGGGGACATCGGAATCATGGGGATCAGCGAAGATCAGCAGCGGATGATCAATAAATAACCCCCTCTGGAAGTCAACGGAAAACTGCCCTGGCCGGTCAATCTCAAACTCAACAGAACGCACTGACTTTCTCGGTACAATACCTTTTGAGGTTGGAAGCACAGCGCAGTAAGAAACTGTATCAGTGAGCCTTGTCACACGAACTGTCACCTTGCCGTCAAAGTCAAAACTTGCCCATGAGGTTGTCAGGCTTTTGTTCGTATACTGCATCGCATGCATCAGATATACGAAACATTCCACTGTTTTTCCATCCTGTAGAACCTCTACCCTGTACTGATCTGAGCGGCTTATGAGACGGTTGCCCTCCTGAACACAGGCAGGAGGTTCCCATGTTCTGACCTCTGCTGAGAGCGGAGCAGCAGTCAATGTGGATACTGCAAGAGCTGCAATTATGTTGTTAAATCTCATAAGCATCTATTTCAGGTTTACTTTATGGTGTACCTTCTTGCTCTCCGGAAAACTGAGCACCCCATTTTCATCAAATGAAACAGGTTCAATGACCAGGTATGGCTCTGAATACTTTTCTGAGCTGTGGTATGCCGTATAGAGTTTGCCTCCCGGACCGGTAAATATCTGGTTCTGGAAGATCACCTGTGTCGGAGGAGGGAAAGGATGTGAAGCTGACCAAGGCATCTTCAGATTCATGTCAGCCTCATCTTCATCCCATACCTGCAGGGGTTCTTCATGAAGTGTCCATGGTCCGAGAGGATGAGCAGAGGTAAGATATCTTATCCTGATAACATAACCAGCATAAAATGAGGAGGAGAGCATGTAATAAGTATCCTTGTGCCTCATCAGGAATGGCGAATCCAGAAACCTGAAACTTTGCATTGATGACGGACCTATGATTTCACCAGGCTCTGAGACAAACACTGCTTTTTCAGGATTGAATTCGGCTCCCCAGAAGCGCCCGTCGCGATCCCAGTAAAGAAATACCTTCCCATCCTTGTCCTCAAACATATTTGCATTGGCACCATAGGCCAGTGGTTTGTCACTGGTCAGGACAGTGTACGGACCACATATTTCATCGGCCACTGCTATCCCAAGCCCCAACCTGTCATAAGGACGCAGTCTGTCATTCCGGCAACTGAAAATGAGATAGTACTTACCCTTTATTCTGTGTATCTCAGGAGCATTCCAGACATCTTTATACCAGGCATCAGGCTCGACGGTGTTCCGGTTTATCAGATAGCACTCTTCCCTCCAGTTTTTAAGATCGCCGGAACTATAAAGTATAATGCCGCGCTTACCCCATTCCAGATTAGGATGCTCGGTGGCAACCAGGTAATACATGCCCTTCTCAGGATAGATATGGAAATGCATCTGCCCGTAAGAATTAAGACCTCTCTTTATCGGATTGACCCATTCAAAGACCTTCCCGCCAGGTTTACTGGCTTCTCCTTTTAATGGTTTAGCCTTTGCTGATTCGGTTAGACGGAAAATGATGTTTGAGGTTGTTCTTGGGTCAATCTCAAATCGTCCGTTCTTTGCATCACTAACAGGCTGACCGTTGATCATAAGATTTTCAAAAACGAAATCGGATACAGTACTCTTCTCATCATAGCCCTGTATCAGATTTACCCTTTTCAAAGGCTTACCATCAGGTGTATTGATACAAATATTCCTGAATGTAACATTCGAGATTTTCCCCAGCGTCTTGCTCTTTGAAAACTTGTTTGGCATTATCTGTATCGACACCAGTCTCCAGTCACAATTCTCTATCCGTATATCTTCAAAAAGGTAGTTGCTCATGTGTCCGGAGCCACCGTGTATTGCGTCAAACACCGCAGTATTTGTATTGTCCCACATATGATCACAATGGATAACATCACAATCCTTTACTTCAAACCCTGAGTTGTCTGTTGGCATATTCCAGCTTATCTGAAAGGGAGCGCCGTTCTCCATTTGCCAGATGATGGTACGGTAGACTCTGGTGCCGGAGTGATATAGTTTTATTGCGTCATCATTGCATTTGAGAAAACAATCTTCAATCAGACCATCCGGTCCGCAGGCAATACCATCAGTGTTAAACCACCACCCAATGCCCTTGATGTTTCTGACATGGGTCCGGGCTCCGCTGGTGGTCACATAAAAACCAGGAGAGTCGAGGATGATGATGTCTCTTACCTCAATATCTGTTGAGCCTTCGCCAGTAAAAAGTATATGCCTTCCGCCTGTATGCCCGAGATACCTTCCGCATAGGATTCCGCGGCCGCAGATGGTAACACCTGGGGTATTAACGCCGCGTATCATTGCATTGACTATTGCCCCGGGAGCTATATATATTGTCTGACCGGCTTTTGGTTCAATGGCATTTTCAGGGCTATGAACCCCGGGAGGAAAGAATATCACATCAGGGTCATCCGCAGAGGGTATTTCCGTTTCAGGTGCATCGGCAAAGATGAGCAGCGGATGGGTTATGTCATTGTCGAACTCAACAGCAACCTTCCTCGGTTTGTCAAGTTCAAAAACCACACTCTTACCTTCCCTGAATGCCTTGATACCATAACTGGAAGGGAGGATACTGATGCTGCTGAACTCTCCCTCAAGTTTTGTTACCCTTACTCTTACTTTCCCGGTAAAATCGAAATAGCTGAACGATGTCGTTTTGCTGAGGTTGAACTGTGGCAACTGCGCTTCTGTAACGTAAACGAAAGATTCATAAACGAGACCCTCCTGGATTAATTCGACCCTGAACTGATCTGATGGTTTTATTCCATCAGGTCCGGGGTATACCTTCACTTCAGCAAGTGCAGGATGAACATAGAGGCAGGCAAATACAGCAAAAACAAGCTGGCATATCTTCTCTTTTCTCATCGATATAAGTTATAGCGAGTAATTCATGCTAATACATGCGAAACAGCTCCTTAACCTCTTTCGCATTAAGTGCTTCGTTGAAGAAGGTGATCTCATCAAGTGTGCCGTTAAAATACCGGAGGTAATCCACGTTTGGCCTGCCTATATAAATCCTCTCTGCAAAACTGCCCAGAAGTGGGGGTTTTATCCCAGTCTGGCTGCTTACAGGTTCTCCGTTAATATACATTGTGGATGTCTCATCATAGACAATGGCAATATGCGTCCATCTACCTTCCTGCCCGATTGGATGGCGGAGATCAATGCGTTGTCTCCCTGCATTCGCCCAGAAGACGAAAGTATTCCCCTCAGACCTCATAAGATGTATCTCGGGTTCAGGACCATAGCCATCGTTACCCATTGGCTCACTCACGTAGAAAATCATTTGCCGGCCTGCGGTACTTGTCTCGGTTAAACTTCCCGGTTTCACCCAAACAGAAATAGTCATTGGAAACCTCAGAAGCATCCGTGGTATTTTAACATAAGAGCTGCTACCGTTGAATCTTATTGCATTTCCGGCTATTCCATTCTCAACTTCAGGTAAAGTCCCACCCTTATTTGCCCCTAACTGGCCATGATTACCAAGACCTGACCCGTCTGTTATTAGACTGTCAACAATATTTTCAAAGGTGTACCTGAGAAATACTGATTCAACAGGCTCATTGTAGAATTTTACTGCACCTTCCCATAAATCATTTATTGTCAA
>JALOMO010000143.1 GCA_025455395.1 Bacteroidales bacterium | reverse complement strand
AATTAATCAGAAGTTACCTTTTCCTTTCCCGTTTTGTGGTATGAGGAAAGTCCGGGTTGCTCAATTATTTGAAGGATGCGCACCGCACTGCCGAGTATGTCAAAATCGGGATTTGAATTTCTCCATGGCAGATAGGAGGCGTTTGGCCCGGGCTCCTTCAGGGCTTGTTTATGGTGCTTTTTCGTTCTCAGTAATCCGCCCCGCTGTTAAAACAACTTTCAGGGAATCTGCAATATTCCTGGCTATTTCACCCTGAATGGTGAAGATATCACCCAGCTCCTTTTCAAAGACTTGAGCCCATATGTGCTGATCGTACTTACCATCGATAAGCTGCACGTTTACCCTGACAGTATTCCCTTGCTTCTGCACGCTCCCCTCAAGAAGATAGCTTGCATTCAGCTCCCTGGCAATCTGCCTTGCTGTGCCGGGATTGTCTCTCAGCTTATCAGAGGTGGTGCGTGAAATGACTCTCAGACCCGGTATAAGTGCCAGCTGATTAAGGATATCTTCCATCACCCCATCGGCAAAATGTTGATTCTGAGGATCATCACTGTAACTCCTCAAGGGAACCACAACAAGAGAAACATCCCTGCCGGTGACGGGTAAGTTCCCGGAGCTGCCATCCAGTCTGGCCAGGTAATGGTATACAACCCAGGTCACTGACAAAATTGCAACCACGATGGCCAGAGACAGTAATAGTTTAAAATATAGCAACCTGTCGTGGCCGACGGGTTCTTCATGTGACGGGGGGTGTTGAGATATTCCGCTGATTCCTTCCATTCCTGAGAACTCAGGTCCTTCAATGTTCTCTTCGATAAATCTTATTTTCACCTCCCCCGGAGGATAACCATAGTAATCATGGAAGCATTTATTGAAGTAAGCCGGGCTGCCGAACCCCACCCTGTAGGCAATCTCTGAGACAGCACCCTCATGGTTACGCAGGAGTTCCATTGCCCGCCTGAGCCTGATCGCCCTTATGAAATGACTTATGTTCTCGTAATTTAAAGCTCTCAGCCTGCGGTGTATGCTTGACCGGCTTATGCCCGCCTGATGCGCAAACTCCTCAACTCCGAAATTTTCATTCTGCATGTTTCTTAGAACTATTTCGGAGAGCCTGCTGATAAATAGCTGATCAATGGATCGGGGGTCATTCATTTCAATGTTTCTCATAAATCGAAGTGCACCACATGTCATTTTCATGGGTCTCCTTCCCCCAAAAGAGGGTGTCATTTTGAGACACCCTCTTCCATACTACCCGCACCTAAACTCTGATCCGGAACGAAAATATTTCACTAACTAAATTCGCGGGCAGAATGGTTATCGTTTGCCTGTTTCCTGTTATCTCTTTATCATTAATTTCTGTTTAAATGACTTGTCTCCTGCCTCAACCGTCACCATATAAATCCCGGAAGGAAGATCAACAGTCATCGAAATATTCTCACCTGACAATTCATTTGAATATACCTGCTTCCCGTTCATATCATAAATGTAAATTTTTACATTATTACCCTGAATGTCAGCAAAATCCATAATGAAGTCACCTGCATTGGGATTAGGATAAAGCCTGAACCAGGAAGTCACCTCCATGTTACCGATGTCTGACAGTGAAACCGTGATTGCATGTGAGTACAGGTGGCTCCATTTGCCTGACGCATCCCTGGCTCTCAGGTAAAGAACGTGATTTCCATTGGTGACGCCGGTCAGACTGGCAGTAAACTCGGCTGTGACCTTGACACCGGGTGACGGTATTGAACGGAAGGTTCCCTTTCCGAAACCCGGATCATTATCGAGAAAATATTCAATGCCGGTTATGTTGGAAGCCGTTGCAGGAATAGATTTGAAGACATAGAAAACCTGCTGGCGTGCTGTGCTCCAGCGGCCAAGATTATCACTGGTTCTCAGTACCATAATATGGAATCCCTCCAGCGAACCGGTATTGACCTCGAAGGCCAATGTCACATCTTTAGACGGACTGGAAACAGGGATACTGTTGGCCTTGCCGAATCCCGGATCATTGTCAATGAAATACTCCGCCTTGTTAATATTTGCGGCAGTGGTACTCTGTGACTTGTATATATAAAATACCTGCTGCCGGCTTGTACTCCAGTGACCCTGGGTATCGCGTGATCGGAGTACGATCATGTGGAACCCCTCCGAAAGAGACGTCAGAGTAACGCTAAAGCTTAACGACACATCCTTCGCGGGACTGGAGACAGGGATATTTACTGCCTTGCCGAATCCCGGGTCAGTGTCAATGAAATACTCAGCCTTGCTAATATTTGCGGCAGTGGTACTCTGTGCCTTGTATACATAAAATACCTGCTCACGGGTGGTGCTCCATTGTCCCTTGTCATCACGGGCTCTCAGCACCATCATGTGAAACCCCTGGGAGAGCGCACTTATATTCACGGAATAACTCAGTGACACATCATTGGCCGGAACTGAAACCGGAATATTGGTTGCCTTACCGAAGCCGGGGTCAGTGTCAATGAAGTATTCCGCCTTGTTTATCTTCTGCCCGGTGCATAATATGGCAGCGGACAAAAGTGCCAGTATTACAATCAGCTTTTTCATCGCTGCGGGTTTCACATACTATTTCCCTGATTTAACTTTAATGGTACATGCCAGTCCCTTGTCAGAATAGGCAGTCCCGGGAATTGAAGCTTCATAGATATGAGGCAGGTTCGGTATGCCTGACAGTACATACGGGGCAGCTCCGCCAAAAACACCGCAGTCGACCCCGCTGACTCCGGCCCCGATGGCAGGTGAGCCGGTCTTCAGCTTCCACTTTGCATCATCGCTGTACTTCAGTGATCCGCTGAAATCGACAAAGACATTGGCCATGACAACGTTATAAAGATTGCCGTTGGCGTTTGTGCCGGCACCAGCAAAAATGTTATTATTGATTGTATTCCCTGTATGAACAGGCATATTGGCGGTTGTTTGAGTCAGGATATTGTTGGCAATACTTGAATTGTATGCAGATATTCCACCATAACTATAGCCTGTAATAATATTGTTAATGATCTGCAGGGGGCCACAGCTGGCGTTACAAAAGATATGGTCAGCCATATTATTTGCAATGATCGAGTTGGTCATTTTATTTGATGGCATGTAAATGGAACTGCAATAATTCTGAACGATAAGAATATTGTTAACTGTATTTACAATTATGCTTATAGAGGAGAAATTGCACCTGGTGATACTCAGGTTATCTGCACCAATACCAATACCGCTGACAACGCATCCTGCAATTATACTACCGCTTGACCCGGGATTAAAGCTAATTGCTCCATTTATTTGAACTTCAAGGCCATTGGCCTGTGTACTGTCGTTTTCTGTGAGGAAGTAACCCGGACCTATGATTATCAGTCTTTTTGAAATATCCGCACCAGCATATGCAGTTGTAGACCCTTCAATATAAATCGTATCGCCGTTGATGGCAGCGTCGTTGGCCGCCTGAATTGTTGCATAATCAGGGTCAGCGCCTGCGTTGTTGTTCACCCTGATCAGGTGCTGTCCGCAGACAATACCACCTACGAGCGTAAAGATCAGACCGAGTAAAAGTTGCTTTTTCATGACTGACTGGATTTAGTTGTTTTTATGATAACACAAGTTAGGCTCCGGAATCATAACTCATCGTTCCCTGCGTCCCAAACTTTGTTCTCTGTGTGCCAACTGCAAAAAAAAAGTGAAGCCTGCACTTCACTTTTGATTTTAGTAGAGAAAACCAAACAGCCATAAGGGTATTTCATTTCTATTGCCGGTTTCAATGTTATCTAAAACCAGATATGAGTTATCAATTCCTGATATCTGCCCGATTCCTTTGTTTTTTCCACCTATTTCAAAAACATAATGGTTGTCAACAACAAAGTCTCCTTTATCGGCATAATTAATCTGATGATTATAGGATACCTGGTTGTAAAAAAATGTCTCCCTGAGACTTCCGATATCGGCAGAACTGCCGGGAATGGCCATCATCAGGTTGGGATGATGAAAGTATATCTTCTCCGGCTTGGTTAATCTGCTGATGCCCTTGCCTCTCTTATGAAGCAGATTTATCAGCAGAGCGTCGTTCATGTAGTGCAGGTAATCCTTTAGTGTGTTCTTCGAAATTCCGATCCTTTCGCTCAGTTTCTCTATGTTCGGTTTAAACGGTGCACTTTCCGATATCACATAGATAAGCTGTTTCAGCTTATAGATATTACTGTAACTGATTTTGGCAATGTATGGCAGATCAGACTCCAGAACCTGGTTGATTACTTCCAGTACCTTATCACTATAGAATTCTTCGCCTTCAAGAAAGAAAGGAAAATATCCCTTTTCGATATACTCATTGTACTTTTTAACGGGCTTGATTTTTGTCCAGATGGTTTTCGAGATCTCAATATGGTTGTGAACAATATCTTCCAAAGAATAAACCGGAAATTCAATGTCCGATGAAAACTTAATATACTCCCTTAACGAGAGACCCGGAAGTGTATGTATCACACTCCGTCTTGACAGGTCAGCCCTGCCTTTTGTCAGGTGCAATAATGATGATCCTGTGTAGACTATCTTTAGATCGGGAAGACTATCGTAGATATTTTTTATTTCGACAGACCAACTGGGGTAGTGATGAACCTCATCAACCAAAAGGTATTTGCCTCCATTCTTTGAAAAATCATCTGCAAAATCAAATAGCCTGTTGCCGGTAAAGTACAAGTTATCAAGGCTTACATAGACATAATTTTCATTTTGTAACCGTGTTTTGGCATATTGAAGCAAAAGTGTCGTTTTTCCAACTCCCCGGCTGCCTTTGATACATATCAATCGCTCCGGCTTGTCAAGCCACTCTATCTGTGCTCTGATATGCCTGATTGATACAAGTTCAACGGATTTTGCAGATATTTCATAAATTGTTCTCATGATAAATCGGTCAATTGATTGACCAAATATAATCATTTTTCAGTCAATAAACAAACCGATATTATTATTCCCTGCACATTATGACACACGGGGCAAGCCCTGCCTTTTCAATTAAAGCAGTGAAGCGAGGGTCACCTCGCAGGATGTCAATAATTCAAAAATGGTGTTACCTTCTTATCGCACTGGGGTTTTCGCCAAATTCCCTTTTGAAGACCCTGCTGAAGTGCGAGACATTCCTGAATCCTGTCCTGTAAGCAGTCTCGGCAACCGTAAGAACGGAGTCATGCAGCAGTTCCTTCGCACGGTGCAGCCGGAGAGAACGAAGGTATTCTGTTATGGTCATGTTGGTCAGTGACCTGAACTTGCGGTAGAGCTGAGTGCGACTCATTGCCATCTCATTGCTGAGTCTGTGAATGTCAAAGCCCTCGTCCCCCAGGTTAACAAGCATTATCTCCCTGATCCTTCTCATGAAGGTATCCTCATAATGAAGATCTTTATCCTCCGTGAGCACAAGGGTTCCAAATCCTGCGTATCTCTCCTGCAGTTTTATCCTTTGAGATATCAGGGCCCTGAGCTGAACCTTCAGCTCCTCCTTGTTAAAGGGCTTGGTGATATAAGCGTCTGCACCCCTCTCAAGACCTTCAAGCCTGGAAGCAATATCGGCCTTTGCCGTAAGCAATACCACAGGGATATGGCTTGTCCGGAAATCATTCTTGACGGTGTCAAGCATCCTTATGCCATCCATGACAGGCATCATGACATCGCTTAATATGATGTCAGGCACATACTCAACCGCTTTCAGAATACCCTCCTTCCCGTTTGACGCAACAATGAGGTCAAAATCTCTCTCAAGAAGAGATATGAGGTAATAAACAACATCGGCATTATCATCCACCACCAGGAGCATAGGCTTCTCATGGTGTTTGTGTTTTAAAGCCTGTGAAAGAGGGTCGCCCCTTTTTGCCGTTTGTAAATAGGTCAGTATCCCGCCTTTCATCTCATGCAGGGCCGGGCCCTCCTGTAGCAGAGCATCATGTGTGACCGGAAGGTTAATGACAAACTCCGTCCCCTCTCCATATATGCTCCCCGCAACAATTGTCCCTCCCAGAAGCTTAACCAGCTCCCTTGTAAGTGACAGGCCGAGCCCTGACCCAACCGATGAATTAGTGTTGTACTCGTCGACCCTGTAGAAACGGTCGAAGATATAAGGGAGGTGATTTTCCGGGATACCCTGACCATTGTCACATACCCTGATTTCAAACCAGCCATCATTCCTGAGTGCTGAACTGACCTCCACCCTGCCGTTGGGCGGCGTGAATTTGAGGGCATTGGAGACCAGGTTTGAGATTATCTGAAGGAGCTTTTCGGGTTCATAATCGATAACCACTACGCTTTCACACGAAGAGAAGTTAAGCGAGACCCGCGACAGGGCAGCCATCGACTGAAACAGTTCCACAATATACCTTAAATAGGTATTAATATTGCCCCTGATCATCCTGACCG
>JALOMO010000053.1 GCA_025455395.1 Bacteroidales bacterium | reverse complement strand
GCTATGGCTGTCTTTCCTACGCCCGGCTCGCCAATAAGAATGGGATTGTTCTTTGACCGCCGAGACAGTATCTGCAAGAGTCGACGTATCTCTTCATCCCGGCCAATGACAGGATCAAGCTTGCCTGCCCGTGCCCGCTGGTTGAGGTCAATGGCATAGCGGTTCAGAGAATCATATGTCTCCTCTGATGTCTGGCTGCTTACCTTTGCTCCCTTCCGCAGGTCGTTTATTGCAGCCAATATCCCTTCCGTGGTAAGACCATGAGACTTCATCAGAGTCCGGATCTTGTATGTTGATTCTGACAGGGCAAGCAGTATATGTTCGACTGAGACAAACCTGTCCTGCATCTTTGCAGAATGATCTTCAGCCTTCTTCAGCATTGCTGAACAGGAGGAAGAGAGATATGGTTCTCCTCCGGTGACCCTGGGTGATATGTCAATAATTTCATCCAGAGCCTTATCGAACTGAGAGATATTCACTCCGTTTTTGGAAAAAATATATGAGACAATGCTTTCAGCCTCGGTCATCAGTCCTTTGAGTATATGACTCTCTTCGATAACCTGATGACCTTTTCCTGCAGCAATGTTTAAAGCCTGTTGTACAGTCTCCTGCGCCTTTATAGTGAAATTCTCAAAACTCATATCACAATGCTTTTACCATATCAGATCAATTTTTTTGCCAGATTGCCTCCCGGTCTTGATTCATGTCAGAATGACAGACTTCAAATATTTTAGGAATTCTCGCATTGAAATATTATTTTCAGCCTTTGTTAATCCACGGATTGATACTGCTGCCGGATGAACGAAAAGATACTTAATACCCTTATGCACCTGTTTGCAATCATCGCCCCTGCTCAGGGCAGTGAGACTGACAGACGCAGGGTTGTGGAGTCGTTTCTAAGGCCTCAACTGAACCAGGAAGGTGTTGATGCTTATCTGAAGATCTTCGATAACTATTATTCCGAGGCACAGCAGAGGCTAAAGAAAGGGAACGAGGCAAGGCGAAATGCAGCAATCTCCGTAAGAATAATTAAGATATGCTTTGATATTGGGGCGCAGCTCACTCTCAATCAGAAGATTATTGTTCTCGTTCAGCTTCTTGAATACTGCAGGTCAGAAGGTTCAGAAGTAAGTACCACAGAACTTGAGTTTATTGTGACCGCTGCTGAAGGTTTTAATGTCAACCGCGAAGATTACGAGCTCATTCAGACTTTTGTGCTGTCAAAACGGTCAGAAGTGCCTGAATCATCCCAGATACTTGTTATTGACAATAACCGCGGGCATGATTTCACAAAGACAAGGCATATCTTCAATGAATCAATTAGGGGTCAGGTAAGAGTGCTTAACCTGCCACAGGCAGACATGCTATTCGTCAGGTCGTTCGGAACAGGCGAACTGTTGCTGAGCGGCCAGCTCAGACATGAGGATAAAGTATACTTGTTTGAGAGAGGGGCTTCACTCAAGTATATGAGCAGCAAGCCCATTTATTACTCAGAGGTTATAAGGCATTTCCTGGACGAAAAAGCGCTCGCTTCACGCGTGGTGTTCGAAGTCAGAGATGTAGAATACAAGTTCAAGGGAGGATATGTAGGTCTGCACACATTAAGTATAACCGAAGAGTCAGGACGACTGGTCGGAATAATGGGTGCATCCGGGGCAGGCAAGTCAACACTCCTTGGCGTTCTGAATGGTATGAACAGACCTGACAGCGGGGTGGTGCTGATAAACGGAGTAAATATACATGACGAATCGGATAAGGTCAAAGGCCTGATAGGTTACGTATCACAGGATGACCTCCTCATTGAAGAGCTGACTGTCTTTGATAATCTTTTTTATAATGCCAAACTCTGTTTCGGGAATCTCAATGATGATGAGATAACGCATAAAGTGGAGGATGTGCTGCACAGCCTGGGGCTGTTCGAGATCAAAGACATGAAGGTAGGCACTCCACTGAACAAAAAGATATCAGGAGGACAAAGAAAGAGACTGAATATATCTCTCGAACTGATCAGGGAGCCCTCCATACTGTTCCTTGATGAACCCACATCTGGTCTCTCATCACTTGATTCTGAGAACATTCTCGACCTTCTAAATGACCTCAAGCTGAAAGGCAAGCTGATATTTATCGTTATCCATCAGCCATCATCGGATATCTTCAAGATGTTCGACAAGCTGATCTTCCTTGACACGGGCGGCCACCTGATATATTATGGCATCCCGATCAGGTCAATAGAGTACTTTAAAGACCGTATGCAATTACCGAAATACAATGACAGTGAGTGCCATGCATGCGGGAATGTTAATCCGGAACAAATATTCAGCATTGTTGAGTCTAAGGTGCTTGATGAATTCGGCCGTCCTACAAAAACGAGAAAAATATCTCCCTCAGAGTGGAGTGCATTCTTTAAATCAAGCAGGGAGGAAACCAGTCTGCAGCCCGAACCTGTAAGTGTTATCCCGGAAATAACCCTTAATACTCCCAACAAACTGAAACAGTTCATTGTCTTCATGAAGCGTGATGTACTTTCGAAACTCTCTGATGTACAATACCTTGTGATCACACTGCTTGAAGCACCTGTCCTTGCATTTTTTCTCGCCTTTATTATCCGGTACTTTGATGAAAGTGTCAGCACCCCTGCATATACATTAATTCAAAACAGCAACCTCCCGGTCTACATCTTTATGTCAGTGATAGTGGCAATCTTCATGGGCCTCACCGTCAGCGCCGAAGAGATAATAAAAGACCGGAAGATACTTCGAAGGGAAGCATTTCTAAACCTGAGCTGGAACAGTTACCTTCTGTCAAAAATTGGTGTCCAGTTCCTTATCTCGGCCATCCAGGCTGCCACCTTTGTCATTGTAGGCAACTCCATCATCGGGATAAAGGGTATGTGGCTGGAATACTGGATAGTGCTTTTTTCCTGCTGGGCGACCGCCAACATGATGGGCCTGCTGATCTCTGACAGCTTCAAGGCAGTAGTGACCATATATATTCTGATACCTTTCCTGGTAATTCCGCAAATTATACTCAGCGGAATAATTGTTAAATACGAAAAACTGAACCCCAACATCTCCTCCCCCGTTTCAATACCTGTTTACGGTGAGATAATTGTTGCCAGATGGGGTTACGAGGCCCTCGCAGTTGACCAGTTCAGAAATAACAGGTTTGAAAAGCAGTTCTATCAGTATGATAAGGTAATCAGCATTTCAAAGTTCAAGAAAGACATCTGGTACAATGAGATGAAAAGTATTCTTTCTCGCCTTGAAGGAAATATTGAAAGAGAGAGGCTTGATGAATCTGCCTTAAAGGATATGAAGCTTATTTATAATGAGATTGAGGAAGAGCTTCGCTTTACACCCGATGTTACTTTTAACCTTCAGCTGATCGATCCGGGCAGGATATCTTATGAGGCTGTGGATACTGCCAGAAACTACATAGAGAGGGTACGGAAGTATTACATTGATGTTTCAAAGAGAGCAGTCGAGTTACGAGATAACAGCATAACGGTTCTGGAGCGGGCTGACAAGGAGGGATTCATCAGGATGAAGAAACAGTTTACAAATGAATCGCTCGAGGAGTTTGTCACCAATGATAATGAAAAGGACAAGATAAAGAGGTTCAATGACCGGCTGTACCAGAACTATGACCAGATATTTTATGATCCGCCCGGGAAGTTTATAAAGGCTCATTTCTATGCTCCGCAAAAACAGCTGTTTGGTTACTATGTGAGCACTCTTGCAGTTAATACCGGTGTAATCTGGCTTATGACCGTTGTATTATATATTTTATTATATTTCAGGGTATTACACAGACTTCTTGAGTCATCCAACAAGGCGTTTAAACTTTTAAGAGGGCATGAGCATCAGTAGCAGCCCGGCTCGGATATATAAACAAAGCAGAGGGTGCCGGCCAGGAGGCCGGCACCCTCTGCTTTAAGTTAACCGATAGGCTTTATATAGCTAATAGCTCTATTCGACAATCTCTATCATTTTAAAAGGCACCTTGATTATAGAGTCATAATCTTCTCCTGCCTCAAGCATGTCTTCATCATCCTCTTCGTAAAACCAGTTTATCTCAACATCATGCTTAGACCTGTGAATCGCTTCAAGACGTTTAAATACATCAAGGATGCATTTCGATGAACTGGTGTTGAAATATTCAAGCTTAATATTTACAACGGTTTTGTCAAGAGGTACCTGCATATATGCATCAAGCCATTCGTTCAGCGGCTTATAAAACTCAACCGAGTTTTCTGGAATGGATCTTCCCTTAATCTCGAATATGCCCTCCCTTGAGTCAAATTTAATGGTTGGGGTTTTTGGCGTTCCTTCAATGATGATCGGTTCCATAGTTAACTTATTTTGTATTTATTGCTTTATTCAACAGTTACCATTGCACTTAGTCTGAATGCAGCGTGCAAGTTATCATATTTCACAAATTTATATTCCAGTCTGTTACCGGTTTTTCTTGAAATATCTATCAGCCCCAGTCCTCCGAGCCCTTTTTCGGTAATTTCCTGGTGGTTCAGTATCTCCTTGTAGAGCTCCTTAATTTCTTCTGATGTCGAGGTGTTTATCTTTGTCAGTTTCTGTTCCAGCTCCCGCACTCTGGTGGTTGTAACAAAGTTACAAGTGGTGATCCTGTATCCCTTGTGGGTCTTTTCCATCATTATCAGACCAAAGCGGTCAGGCTTGGCAGCCCTGTACCCTGAAGGTACATGGTCAGCATGATGATAAAGATTCTGAAGACTTTCAACAAGTACATTATAGACCTTTTTCCTGAGTTTGGGATTTTCATGGCTTGAAAGCAGCCTTCCCTCTGCAGAATCGAGGACCTTGTTTATTACCTCGGAGTCAATGTTACCCTTAAAATACAGGATAGCATCCCTGATATCAAGGTCACTCACAAGTTTTTCAAGATCAAAGTTCATCGGCCTTTTGTACAAGTAAAAAAGCTTATTAAATAACAAAAATAGATGTTTGTTCTAAATAGGCAACAAACTGATATTACTATTTTAAATGATGACTATCTTTTTTTGACCAAGGTTGCAGGCGCATTGGCAAACGTTGGATTAATGGGTATGAGCGATTATTGATTTCCTGCTCCCGGGATAGAGTTCATACCCCTGAAACCTGCATTCGATATCCCCGTTAAGAAGATCAAACTTCCGGTATGGTTTTAATGCAACTGACTTAAGTGAGACAATATCTCCAGACAGAATCCAGGCCCTGTATCCGGTGTAATGATGTTTAAGTGCCGAGCCTATTTCACCGTAGAACTTATCCATCTCTTCTCCGGCAAGTCGCTTTCCGTACGGTGGATTAATTATCAGCATCCCCTCTGCAACAGGTGAAGGTTTAGTAATAAAATCGCCTTCAGAGATATCTATTGTCTCGCCCAGCTTTGCGCCGGCAATGTTCAGCTTTGAAATCCTGATTGCTTCTGCAGAGATATCTGATGCATAAATCTTTACCGGCGACCTGCGCTCCCGTTTCTCCGCTTCAAACCTGACTGAGCGAAAGAGGGCAGAGTCATAATCGTTCCATGTCATAAAGCCGAAACCCTTCCTGAAGCTGCCAGGAGCAATGTTGCACGCAATCAGGCCTGCCTCGACAGGTATTGTCGCTGATCCGCACATACCATCGGCAAGAGGCACCTCTGCCTTCCAGCCTGAGAGCATTATCATGCCTGCAGCGAGGACCTCACTGAGAGGCGCCTCCGACTGTTCCCGGCGATAACCTCTTTTATAGAGCGGGATAACCGTTGAATCTACAGATAGTGTAACCCTATCATTGCTTATATGAACGTTTACAAGCATATCAGGAGCCCCCTGGTCTACAGATGGCCTTTTCTGTGTCAGCCTGCGAAAAAAGTCAGCAATGGCATCCTTAATTACCAGCCCTGCATATCCCGAATGGTTGAAATGCTTTGAGTTTACCACGGCTGAGACAGCATATGTTTTCGACGGGTCTATGAATCTGTCCCAGTCGATAGCAACAGCTCCGTTGTAAAGATCCTTTTGGCCGGCAATGTTATACTCTGCAACAGGAAGAAGCACTGAAAGGGCAACACGGCTGTTGTAGTTCACCTTATACAGCAACGATTTGGATCCTTCAAACTCAACCGCCCTGTTAAGCTTACGTATCTTTTCAGCACCAAGGACCGCGAGCTCGGCGGCAAGCACCTCCTCCAGACCATAGAGGGTTTTTGCCACCAATCTCATTTTGCTGCCCTGTTATTACCTAAGAGCCTATCGTAAAATTCAGAGTCATTGATTATTGAGAGTGCCTTCATGATAGCCTGGTCATCTTTGTTAACCACCATGTAGTACTCATTCATATCCCAAAGGTCTCGGGCTACCAGACCTTTCATCACCTTGATCATTTCCGGATAAGATGTATTGTATTGATCCTTGTCAAACTTCACACCTGCTTTTTCGCCAGCCAGTTTCAGCTCATCAAGTGTCTCATTTCCAAACGAGAAATTCTTTTCAAAAAGCTGGAAGTTTTTGTACTTCTTCAGCAACTCTTTACGGTTCCTGTCAGTGTAACCTACAACAAAGTTTGTTAAAGTTGCGGTTCTGACCAAATCACGGTAATAGTCGGAATAATAAGTAGTATCAATTGGTATAAACACATCAGGTGTGATTCCGCCGCCGCCATATACAATTCTTTTATTTGGTATTGTGTAAGCTTTCAGAGAATCAGGCAGTCCGAGACTGTCTGCATGGATCAGCTCTCCGTTGAAATACCTGCTGTAAAATTTCTCAAAATACTTGTCATATCCCTCACTGTAGGGAGTCTGAATAGAGCGCCCTGAAGGTGTAAAATAGCGTGCAATTGTAAGCCTTATTTCTGATCCGTCAGGCAATGAAAAGCCATTCTGCACCAAGCCTTTGCCGAAACTCCTCCTGCCCAGTAAAACACCCCTGTCCCAGTCCTGAACCGCACCTGCAAGTATCTCACTTGCGGAAGCGGATCCTTCATCGATCAAAATTGCTATTCTGGCCCTGATGAGACTGCCTGAAGCGGTGGACCGGTACTCCTGCCTTGAGGTATGGCGTCCGTCTAGATATACAATAAGATCGTCAGTGGGGAGCATCTCATCAGCGATCTGTATTGCAGGTGCCATATAACCTCCTGAGTTACCGCGAAGATCTACCACCAGGTGAGCCATCTTCTCCTGCCTCAGCTTATCTACCGCATCCTGAAATTCAACAGCAGTCTGTTCCGAAAACCTGCTTAGCTTTATATATCCAACGTCATCCGAAATCATATATGAGGCATCGAGACTATTCATTGGAATCTTGTCCCGGGTGATTGTATACTCAAGTAGTTTTGGTTCTCCTCTTCGGAAAATATTCACTGTCACCTTCGTTCCTTTAGGCCCTCTTAACCTCTTTTGCACCCCGGCAGCATTCATACCTATACCTGTAACCTTTTCGTTGTTGATGGTAATGATCCTGTCGCCGGCCATAATGCCTACCTTTTCTGAGGGGCCTCCCGGGGTAGGAGAAATGATAAGAATAGTATCATTAAGGACACTGAACTGAACCCCTACACCCTCAAAGTTACCCTGCAGCGGTTCATGTTCCTCCTGTACGTCTTTAGAAGGAATGTAAACGGAGTGAGGGTCAAGGTTACGGAGTGTATTTATTATCATCTGCTCCGATATTTGAGAAATATCGACGCTGTCAACGTAAATAGACTCAAGCAGGGCTAGTGTCTTGCCCAGTTTGTATGTCTCCTGTGTCAGTCCTTGTGCCCTGAGGCCCGATCCATGGGTGAAGATCAGAAAAAGAAGCATATAAGCAAGTCTTCCGGCCATCTTTCCACCCGGCATTTTAATTCTGTTCATAGTTTACTCCCATTCAATTGTTGATGGCGGCTTGGAACTGATATCATAAACCACCCTGTTGATTCCTTTAACCCTGTTAATTATCTGGTTCGATATTTCCGCAAGGAACTCATGCGGGAGATGACTCCAGTCAGCTGTCATTCCGTCAGTTGAAGTCACTGCGCGAAGTACAACGGCATTCTCATAGGTCCGTTCATCGCCCATCACACCCACTGACTGCACCGGCAGAAGTATTACAGCAGCCTGCCATACCGAGTCATAATATCCGCTCTGCCTCAGTCCGGCAACAAAGATATCATCCGCTTCACGCAGCGTCTCCAGTTTTTCTTTCGTGACATCACCCAATATTCTGATGGCGAGGCCAGGCCCCGGGAAGGGATGCCGGTTGAGTATCACCGGAGGCATATTCAGAGCCCGCCCTACCCTTCTTACCTCATCTTTAAAGAGAAGACGGAGAGGCTCAATAACCTTAAGATGCATCTTTTCAGGTAGTCCGCCAACGTTGTGGTGCGACTTGATTGTTGCTGAAGGACCATTCACCGAGACAGATTCAATGACATCAGGATAAATGGTTCCCTGGGCAAGCCATTTGACATTCTGCACTTTATGCGCCTCGCGATCAAATACTTCAATGAATACCCTTCCTATAATCTTGCGTTTCTTCTCAGGGTCACTGACACCTTTGAGCTCATCAATAAAACTGGATGCAGCATCAACGCCCACAACGTTCAGCCCCATCTGTCTGTACCCTTCCAGTACTGACTCATATTCATTCTTGCGGAGCAGTCCATTGTCAACAAAGATGGAAGTAAGATTTTTTCCTATAGCTCTGTCAAGCAATATAGCTGCCACTGATGAATCAACACCACCTGAAAGTCCGAGAACAACCCTGTCATTTCCAAGCTTTTCCCTGAGATCTCTGACAGTCATTTCAACAAATGATTCCGGTGTCCAGTCTCCCTTACATCCGCATATGCCTTTGACAAAGTTCTCCAGCATCTTCAGTCCTTCTGTCGTATGGTAGACCTCCGGATGGAATTGAATACCCCATGTCTCTTCATCTTCAATCCTGAAAGCTGCGACCTTTACATCTGCAGTAGACCCTGTCACCCTGTATCCTTCAGGAATTTTTGCAATAGTGTCGCCATGAGACATCCAGACTTGTGTTCCTTCTGTGATACCACTGAAAAGTTTATCATCCTGATCAAGAGAGAGCAGCCTAGCCCGACCATATTCACGAGTGTTTGAGGGAAGTACTTCACCCCCGAAGTTATGGGTCAGATACTGTGCCCCGTAACAGACACCAAGCAAAGGTACCAGGCCCTTTATTACCTTTAGGTCAGGTGCCGGAGACAAGGGATCGCGGACAGAATAGGGGCTGCCGGAGAGGATTACTCCTTTAACTGAGCTGTCAGGCGCAGGATAATGATTAAAAGGATAAATCTCACAATAGACATTCAGTTCTCTTATTCGCCTGGCAATGAGCTGCGTATATTGTGACCCGAAATCAAGGATCAGGATCTTTTCTGGCACGGGAAGAAATATTATGAGTTAAAAGAATGGGGCAAAGATAGTTAATCTTTGGATTGAATCTGCGAGGTCAGATATCATATGTCTCGCCTTCCCTTGCAGCCTCTGATGCAGGGAATACTTGCCTGGCCTCTTCTTCAAGCTGGACAGGAGATTTATACCTGGCTGAAAAATGTCCTAACAACAGCCTTCCGGCGCCAGCCTCCCGGGCCACAACGGCAGCATGACGGGCAGTAGAGTGACCGGTCTGACGGGCAAGTGTTTCATGATCATCACCAAAGGTTGCCTCATGATATAGCATATTCACTCCGGCGACATATGATGCAAGCTTTGGAAAGAAGGCTGTATCACTGCAGAATGCATATGATACTCCCGGGGGAGGCAGTGTGGTCATTTCAGCATTTATGATTACCTCACCGCTCTCACGAACAATATCGGCGCCGCTTTTCAGCAAGGCTATCTCGGATATGGACAATTTGTGACGGGTTACGCACTCCTTAATAATCTTTCTTTCCTTCTCTTTCTCCCGGAACAAATATCCAAATGTTTTTACGCGGTGTTTCAGCGGAAATGAAAAGACCTGAACGCGCTTGTCGTCAAGAATGAGCTTCATTGATCGTCCGGAAAGACCATGAGTTATTAATTCAAACCCCAGTTTTATGTCAAAGTCTTTAAGGTGCCGGGCAAGCATCTCCTCAAAGGGAGCCGGGGCATAGATATTCAAAGGAGATTTTCGTCCCATCAGGTTGAACGAGGAGAGCAGTGGATATAGTCCGAAGAAGTGATCCCCGTGGAGATGGCTGATGAAGATGTGATTGATCTTCCCGAACCGTATGCGGTATCTCCGCATCTGCATCTGCGTTCCTTCCCCACAGTCGATTAAAAACAACCGCTCATGAACATTAAGAACATGAGCGGTTGGATATCGGTCTGAGGTTGGCAGAGCAGAGCTTGTTCCAAGTATGGTCAGCCTGAATGACATGCTGCCTGCAATACTCAGGAAATGAGCTTCTCTGCTTCCTCGGTATCAGCGGTTATGGAGAGGACAGTGTCAAGCTGAGATATAGTTATCAGTCGCTCGACCGCTTCATTAAGACCGCACAGGACAAAAGTGCCGCCGGCGTTCTTGCAGAGCCTGTTGGCCACCAGAATTGCGCTCAGACCTGAAGAATCACAATATTGACACTTTTTCAGATCAAGAATAATGTTCTTTTCACCCTTTCCTGAAATCAGGACAAGCTCCGACTTAAGCGAAGGAGCAATATGGGTATCAAGTTTCTCAGTCTCAATCCTGATAACAGTGCATCGATTTCGATTGTCTATTTTGAAGTCCATGGCTGAATGTTTTGGCAACCTAAATGTAATCTATTTTTTCTTTTTAGCTACATTTTTGCTCTCTTTTTCTTCCATTTCTTCCTTGAGGGCTGCAAGCTCTGATATGTCACCAAGAGTTGTCTTCTCAAGACTGGACTTTAGCTTCCTTGTAGCTTTCTTGGTACTGTCAGAATCAGCACGTTTTGAAGCCACCTCAGCGCCCTTTCTCTCATCCTCGAATACACGGCTGTGTGATACGATGATTTTCTTGGCTCCTTTGTTGAACTCTATAACCTTGAAATTCAGCTTGTCTTCAACCACTGCACTTGTTCCGTCTTCCTTGACAAGATGCTTTGGAGTTGCAAAACCCTCTACTCCGTAGGGAAGAGCAACGATGGCGCCTTTGTCAAACACCTCTATTACTGTCCCTTCATGGATTGAATCAACTGTAAACAGGTCTTCAAAGACATCCCATGGGTTCTCCTCAAGCTGCTTGTGACCCAGGCTTAGTCTCCTGTTGTCCTTGTCAATCTCAAGTACTACTACATCAATCTCTGCATCGATAGATGTGAACTCAGCCGGATGCTTGATTTTCTTGGTCCATGACAGATCGGATATGTGTATCAGACCGTCTACTCCCTCTTCAATCTCAACGAAGACACCGAAGTTGGTGAAATTACGTACGCGGGCCTTGTGACGTGAGTTAAGACTGTACTTACTGTCAATGTTCTCCCACGGATCTATCTTTAACTGTTTGATGCCAAGTGACATCTTGCGCTCTTCACGGTCAAGTGTAAGAATTACAGCCTCAACGGCATCACCCACTTTCATGAACTCCTGTGCACTGCGAAGGTGCTGTGACCATGACATCTCTGATACATGTATAAGACCTTCCACTCCGGGAGCGATCTCAACAAAGGCACCATAATCAGCCATTACCACTACCTTGCCTTTAACCTTGTCACCCACTTTCATTGATTCACTCAGTGAATCCCATGGATGAGGTGTTAGTTGCTTAAGACCCAGTGCTATCCTCTTTTTATCATCATCAAAATCAAGTATGACAACATTAAGCTTCTGGTCAAGCTGAACAATCTCTTCCGGGTGGTTAACCCTGCCCCATGACAGATCTGTGATGTGAATCAGGCCGTCAACACCACCGAGGTCAATGAAGACACCATATGAGGTAATGTTCTTTACCGTTCCTTCCAGAACCTGTCCCTTCTCAAGTTTTGAGATGATCTCTTTCTTCTGCTGCTCCAGTTCGGCCTCGATCAGGGCTTTGTGCGACACAACCACGTTCTTGAACTCCTGGTTGATCTTCACAACACGGAATTCCATCGTTTTGCCAACATAGACATCATAGTCACGTATCGGTTTGACATCAATCTGTGAGCCGGGAAGGAATGATTCAATGCCAAACACATCGACAATCATGCCACCCTTGGTACGGCACTTGATGTAACCGGTAATGATTTCGTTATTTTCAAGAGCTGAATTAACCCTGTCCCATGAGTTGTAAGCTCTTGCCTTCTTGTGCGAAAGAACCAGCTGACCTTTTTTGTCTTCCTGGCTCTCAACATACACTTCAACCATATCACCTACCTTGAGGTCAGGGTTGTAACGGAATTCGTTGAGACTTACCACTCCCTCAGACTTCTGTCCGATGTTGATAACCACTTCGCGGGTATTCATTGCAATGACTTTCCCCTCAACTACCTCATCGACAGCAACGGTTGAAAGTGTCTCTTCATAAAGCTTCTCCTGGACTGCACGGGTCTTCTCCGTGAAGAATCCGTCCTTCTCATAGGCATCCCAGTCAAATTCTTCAGGCGATGTGCCCGCCGTAAATGCAACTGCTGCAGCTGCAGCAGCTTCTTCGGCAACTCTCACCTTTTTTTCCTTTTTCTCTTTGAGGATCGGCCTCTCTTCTGCCACCTCTTCACCAGCAGATTCGGTAACTACTTCTGTGGCTTTTGCATTTGCATCATTTGCTTCTGTTTTTTCTGTGCTGATCTCAGCAGCTGTCAGCTCTTCATTCAGGTTGTCAGCGACCTTTTCTTTTTTCTCGCTCATGTTAAATTTACTTGATTGAAAATTAATAAGTTAGACATTATGTTGTTTAAAAATTGGTTGCAAAGATAGTAATTTTTTTATTTCAGTGTTAACAATGATCAGATTTTCAGGTGATAAGAAAATCCTGCCCCGCCCGGCGGAAATGAACCTGTTTGATTGACACTTTTTTCTATTTTTGTCATCTGAATTAATCAGATAACTATATACTATGAGAATAGCTGTTGTAGGGACAGGTTATGTAGGGCTTGTTACCGGAACATGTTTTGCTGAGACAGGTGTCACTGTTACCTGTGTTGATATTGACAGGGATAAGATAAGTCGGCTGCGCATGGCCAAACCTCCTATATATGAGCCGGGGCTTGAGACTATGATACGCCGCAATGCCGAGAAAGGGAGGCTGTTTTTTACTACAGACATTGCTGAAGCAATCGATAAGTGCGAGGTTGTCTTTATAACCGTGGGAACACCTCCCGATGAGGATGGCAGCGCTGACCTGACTCATGTACTCAGTGTGGCAAAAGACATAGGTCGTCATATGCAGGACTATATCCTGGTTGTAACAAAGAGCACTGTACCTGTCGGAGCGGCTGAGATGGTCCGCAGGGCAGTGAGCGATGAGCTTGCCGCAAGAAATAAAAAGATACCCTTTGATGTAGCATCTAATCCTGAATTTCTCAAGGAGGGTGATGCCATAGAGGACTTCCTGAGACCTGAACGGATTGTCATCGGTGTCGATTCAGAGAAAGCTGAAGAGAAGATGCGCAAGCTTTACAAGCCCTTTATCCTGAACCAGCATCCTATCCTTTTTATGGATATAGCTTCAGCTGAGCTGACAAAGTATGCTGCCAATGCCATGTTGGCCACAAGGATAAGCTTTATCAACGAGATTGCAAACCTGTGCGACATTCTCGGAGCTGACGTTAATCTGGTCAGGAAAGGCATCGGCAGCGACAGCCGCATCGGAAACAAGTTTCTCTACCCGGGCGTAGGTTATGGAGGGTCATGCTTCCCGAAGGATATCAAGGCCCTCATCCGTACCTCAGAGGAAAAGGGTTACTCAATGAATGTAATCAAAGCCGTTGATCTGGCAAATGAGCAACAAAAACTTCGTCTGCTCGAAAAAGTCATCGGACACTTCGGCCATGATCTGCAAGGACTTGTCTTCGCTGTATGGGGCCTGACCTTCAAACCTCAGACTGATGACACACGTGAGTCTCCCTCTTTGGTTATCATCAACAGACTACTGGAATCAGGTGCACATGTAAAGGTTTATGACCCTGCCGGAATACCGGAAGTAAAAGCGAAACTTGGTGACAGGGTAACATATGCCAGCGATCCTTACAATGCGGCGGAGGATGCTGATGCGCTGCTGCTGGTAACAGAATGGGCAGAATTCAGGCTGCCTGACTGGGATGAGGTTTCTGACAAACTGAAACAGAAAGTTATATTTGACGGCCGTAATGTCTTTGACCCTGCGGAGTTAAAACGCATGGGGTTTGTATATTACGGAATCGGACGCAGATAATATCAACAATAAAATCTATTCGAAGATGAAAGGTATAATTCTGGCCGGGGGTGCCGGTACAAGGTTACATCCTATTACAGAGGCTGTCTCAAAACAGTTGCTTCCGGTATATGACAAACCGATGATCTATTATCCTCTGTCGGCTCTCATGCTTGCCGGAATACGCGAGATACTTATCATCTCCACTCCCCGTGACCTGCCCAGTTTCCGTGCACTTCTGGGTGACGGATCCCGTCTGGGAATGGAGTTTACCTATCGTGAACAACCCTCACCTGACGGTCTGGCACAGGCCTTTATCATTGGCGAAGACTTCATCGGTACTGACAATGTATGTATGATACTTGGTGACAACATCTTCTATGGTCAGGGGCTCGGAGGAATACTGAAACAGGCAGCAACACTCCGGAGTGGTGCGGTGGTCTTCGGCTATTCAGTCAATGACCCCGAAAGGTACGGCGTTGTTGAATTCGATGAAAAGTTACGTGCTGTGAGCATTGAAGAGAAGCCATCGAAGCCCAAATCGAATTATGCAGTCACAGGGCTTTACTTCTATGACAATACGGTAGCCTCACGGGCACGCAACCTGAAACCCTCAGCACGCGGTGAGCTTGAAATCACAGACCTGAACAGGCTTTATCTTAATGAGGGGCAGCTTGAGGTAAGGCTTCTCGGACGAGGCATGGCATGGCTTGACACCGGCACCTTTGACAGCCTGTTGCAGGCATCAAATTTCATTGCAACCCTTGAACAGCGACAGGGTCTCAGTGCTTCATGTATTGAGGAGATTGCATATTACAACGGTTTCATTACAAGGAAAAAACTGGTTGAGCTGGCTAAACCGCTGGCTAAAAGCCAGTACGGCCAGTACCTGATGAAGGTGGCAAACGAAAAGATCTGATAATGAAAGTCATAAAAACTGAATTTCCGGGATTACTTATAATTGAGCCTGACCTCTTCCAGGATGAACGTGGCTACTTCTTCGAAAGCTATAACAGTATGAAGTTCGGCAACCAGGAAATTGACTATTCGCCGGTCCAGGACAATGAATCAAGCTCATCAAGAGGGGTGATACGTGGCCTTCACTACCAGGAGGAGCCCTATGCCCAGGCAAAGCTCATCAGAGTTATTGAAGGACAGATCTATGATGTTGCCCTCGATATCCGTATGGGGTCTCCAACCTATGGAAAATGGTGCGGCCTGATAATCGACTCTGAGGCAAAAAGGCAATTCATGATTCCAAAAGGATTTGCACACGGATTCTCAGTGCTGAGCGAGAGGGCAATCGTTCTATACAAATGTGACAACTACTATTCCCATCTGCATGAGAGGGGCATAAACGCAATGGACCCTTCGCTGAGTATCGACTGGATGGTTGAGAAGGGAAAAGAGATCATCAGTCCTAAAGATTTAAAGCAACCCCTGTTCAAAGATATCTCAACAAGTTTTATCTTTAAGGGATGACAACTATTCTGGTTACAGGTTCTGCGGGCCAGCTTGGCAGTGAAATCAGGGAACGGTCTGTCCGTTTCAGCGGGTATAATTTCATATTCACTGACACCGGAGAGCTTGATATTACAGACGCCGCTGCAACGACTCTTTTCATCTCCTCTGCCTCACCTGCCTGGATAATAAACTGTGCGGCTTACACGGCAGTAGAAAGGGCTGAGGAGGAGGAACAGCTTGCCACCTTAATAAATGGCACTGGTGTAGAAAATATTGTAAGAGCTATCACCGGAACCGGATGCAGACTGATACATATTTCAACTGATTATGTGTTTGACGGCACCTCACCGGTTCCATATTCTGAGGATTCCCGCATCTCACCATCATCTGCCTACGGGAGGAGTAAGCTTGCAGGAGAGAAGGGTGCTCTTGGCTGGCCTCTTGCACTGGTAATACGCACATCATGGCTCTACTCTTCATATGGTAATAATTTTGTCCGGACTATTCTTACAAAAGCTGGCTCATCAGAGAGCATAGATGTTGTGTTTGATCAGACCGGATCACCCACCTATGCAGCCGACCTGGCCTCTGCAATATTGGATATCATAAGCGGCGTGATACAGAACAGGCATCCCTTTATCCCAGGTATCTTCAACTACTCTGATGAGGGAGTATGCAGCTGGTATGACATAGCCAGCGAGATAATCGCAGCCTCTGAATCTGAATGCGTCGTTAATCCAGTCAGGAGCTCTGCCTATCCCTCAAAGGTTAAAAGACCCTCATACAGCGTACTTGACAAGAGCAAGATAAAGGAAACATATAACCTTAAAATTCCTCACTGGCGTGTCAGCCTGAACAATTGTTTAACAAAAATCAACAGCATATGATCAATATCGACGAAATCAGGAAGAAAGCGGCTGCGTGGCTGGGAAATGAGTTTGACGAAGCCACCCGCAATGAGGTAAAGAATATGATGGAGAACGATGAGAAGGCACTCATCGATGCTTTCTACCAGGATCTTGAATTTGGAACAGGTGGACTTCGAGGCGTCATGGGTGCAGGCACAAACAGGATGAACCGTTATACGTTGGGCATGGCTACCCAGGGCCTGTCAAATTACCTCAGGAAACATGCTGTAAATCCATCCTCCGTAAAGGTGGCGATAGCCTACGACAGCCGTAACAACAGCACCTATTTTGCAAAAGTGGCAGCTGATATCTTTGTTGCTAACGGCTTCATTGTGTATCTGTTCGGGTCTCTGAGACCCACGCCTGTTCTATCATATGCCATAAGGCTGCACGGGTGTGATGCAGGAGTGGTCATTACTGCATCACATAACCCTAAAGAATATAACGGCTACAAGGTATCATGGAACGATGGCGGACAGGTTGTCTCACCACATGACAGGGGAATAATAGATGAAGTCAGGAAGATTAAGTCTGTCAACGAGATAGCCTCAGGTGGTGATGAATCAAAAATCATTTACATTGGTGAAGAGACCGACATCAGGTACCTGGAAGAGGTGAGAAAGCTGAGCCTTAACCATGAGATCAACAGAAAACATGCAGACATGGGAATTGTTTACACCCCTCTTCACGGTACAGGATACAGGATGATTCCCGAGGCCCTTGCCATGTATGGTTTTACAAATGTCCATTCGGTAAAGGAACAAAGTATAACTGATGGCAACTTCCCAACCCTGCATTCACCAAACCCAGAGGAACCCAGTGCTCTGTCTATGGCGCTTGACCTTGCCAGGGAGAAGGGTGCCGACCTGGTAATGGCTACCGATCCTGATGCCGACAGACTAGGTATTGCCGTAAGAAAACCGTCAGGAGATTTCGTGTTGCTGAATGGAAACCAGACAGGAGCGCTGCTGACATGGTATATCATTTCCGAGAGAAAGAAAAAGAAGGAGCTCACTGGAAATGAGTATATCATTAAAACCATTGTTACCTCTGACCTGCTCTACCGTATTGCCGAAAAGAACGGCGTGGAATGTTTCAATGTCCTCACCGGCTTTAAATATTTCGCAGAACTGATGAGAGACCTGGAAGGCAGGAAGAAGTATATCGGAGGTGGTGAAGAGAGCTTCGGGTATCTTCCCGGAGACTATGTGAGAGACAAAGACGCTGTGTCATCATGTGCTCTTATTGCGGAGATAGCGGCATTGGCCCGTGAAAATGGAAAATCACTCTGGGACCTTCTGCTTGACATCTATGCCGAATATGGGCTCTACAGGGAGAAGCTGGTCAATGTGGTTCGCAAGGGGGCCGATGGTGCGGCGGAGATAAGGAAGATGATGGAAGATTTCAGGAACAATCCCCCGGCAGCTATTGACAGCAGCCGCGTAGTAAAGATTGATGATTACCTGCTTCTCACTTCATCTGACCTTCTTACCGGTAAAAAGAAACCGCTGGCTCTTGAGAAGTCAAATGTTCTGCAGTTCTTCCTCGAAGACGGCACCAAGATATCCGTCAGGCCATCCGGGACAGAGCCCAAGATAAAGTTTTACTTCAGTGCCAATACAGCTATGAATGATCCGGCATTGTTCGAGACTCTCTGGAAAAAACTGGAAGAGAGGATAGATAGCATTATATCTGTATTGAAACTGTGATCACAGCATAGACAGACCACCCCCCGTCCGCCAACTGGCGGACGGACCCCTCCTAACTTAGGAGGGGAAACTATTATCCACTAATCCTTGCCCTGAGCCCTGTGCCCCGCGCCCTGTGCTTCTACTCCCCTATTATCTTAACGAGAACGCGTTTGCGTCGCATGCCGTCATACTCGCCGTAAAAGATCTGCTCCCACGGACCGAAGTCAAGCCTGCCACCGGTAATGGCTGCCACGACCTCGCGACCCATAAGTTGTCGCTTCATGTGCGCATCAGCATTGTCTTCGAAGCCATTATGACGGTACTGTGAATGAGGCTTCTCTGGTGCAAGCTTCTCAAGCCACACTTCGAAATCATGGTGCAACCCGCCTTCATCATCATTGATAAAGACAGAAGAGGTGATATGCATTGCATTTACAAGCACGAGGCCTTCCATAATCCCGCTTTCTCTCAGGCAGTCTTCAACCTGCCGGGTTATATTAACATAATCACGCCGGTGCGGAGTCTCAATCCATAGCTCTTTTCTGTAAGATTTCATCGTCCACTATTGTTCAGTTATATAATTAAAGTCATCTCTGCACCCCTTGCTTCGTCCTCCGAATCCGCCAACTGGCGGAGAAGGAGGGCTCATTGCCCCTTGCTCCTTGCTCCCTGCCCCCTGCTCCCTGATCCCTGCTCATGCCCTGAACCATCTGTCCGGAAAGTTCACAAGGTAAACCTTTTCAGTTGCTCTTGTAAGGGCCGTATAGAACCATCTCAGATAATCGATCGTCGGTTCCTGGCGGTTGAACATGCCCTGGTCTATGAAGACCCTCTCCCACTGCCCTCCCTGGGCCTTATGGCATGTGACGGCATATGCAAACTTGATCTGCAGTGCATTGTAATAAGGATCATTGCGCACCGCCTCAAACTGTTTCCTCTTTGATTTTATTCCGGGATGATCAGCCAGCACAGAGAAATAGAGCTCACGCGACTTCTCAGCCGACAGAGACGGGGTATCCATCATCAGTGTGTCAAGCATCACCCTGGCCTCCAGTTCGCGGTCCGAGTCACGGAACCAGAGTGTCATCTCTGCAAATCTCATCCCGTGTATCTCTTCATACTTTCTTATCCGACGGACCTCTGCAATGTCACCGTTAGCGATAAAAGAGCCTCCCTCCTCATCCTTAAGCCAGAAGTAGTTGTTCTTTACCACCATTACAATGTCACCTGAGCTTATCTCTTCGTCGCGGTAGAATACCCTGGTACGGATACCCTGGTTGTATCGGTTGGCCAGGCTGTTTGAGTTCACAACCACAATTGCCCCGTCAGTACCACACCTGTCATACGCGTCTGTGAGTCTATCGATTAGATCATTGCCGCTCAGCCGTTCAATATCTGTGTAACCCTCAAGGGTCATCTCTGGTACCGACAGATCACCGTCGCTTACCTGCTGACGAACCACTGTGGCATTCATAAGTATGCCTGATCCTTCGCTCTGCCGGATTACCTGACGCAGCTCAAAGGTCCGGATCCCGAAACCTGTTGTTCTCAAGACCTCCTCATCCAGGGCAGGACTTACAACTGATCCCACAGGCGGCAGCTGAGCCACATCACCAACAAGTATAAGTTTGCAGTCCGTGCCGGTATAAACATACTCTATCAAATCTTCCAGCAGCCTTCCACTTCCGAACATTGATGCTTCTGACGACTCTGCAGGGATCATTGACGACTCATCAACGATGAAGAATGTCTCCTTATGCAGGTTGCGGTCAAGGACAAATTTACCTACCCCATCGGTGGCTGACTTTTGCCTGTAAATCTTTCGATGTATGGTGCAGGCCTCCTTGCCTGAATAGGATTGAAGGACCTTGGCCGCCCTGCCTGTGGGAGCCATCAGTACAAACCGCTGCCTGAGGGTGGTGAGAGTATTGACCAGTGAGGCAATAATACTGGTCTTGCCTGTGCCGGCGTAGCCTGTCAGAAGAAAGATTACATCGTTTGAGTTTTCAGTCACGTATAAGGCAAGCATCCTCATACAGTCAGACTGATCATGTGTGGGGATATAGCCGAGATTTTTCTCAAGCAATGAATAGATGTTCTCCTTTCTCATTTTCTTTTAACAATCCGGATATCAGTCTGCTTTTTTTTTAAATTTGCACAAAGTTACTCAAACATTCCATCACAAAAGATATGAAAACGGCTCTCAACATTGTATTTGCAGTAATCATTGTGGTACTTTCCTATTTCCTTATAGAAAGCATCATGGAACCGATAAGGTTCAACAGGGAAAAAGATGCCAGGGAAGCTACCATAAAGGAGAGACTGATTGACATCAGGACAGCCCAGGAAACCTTCAAGGCAGTCAAGGGTTACTATACAGGCAGTTTTGATACGTTGATTACCTTTCTCACAACCGACTCACTTCCGCTCATCTTCCGCCTCGGTTCTCTGACTGATGAGATGATAGCCGATGGAATAACAAGTGAAAAGGAAGCAGTAAAAAAGGGACTTATCAAGAGAGACACTTCATATATCCCCGTAAGGGACTCAATCTTCCACAAGGGATATCCTCCGCCGAATCTGCCACCGGGCAGGTCCACACTTATGATTACTGCATTAGCTGCGGCGGCTCTCGAAATGAGGTAGAGGCTTCCTCCTGAACAAGTGCCGATTTCCAGAACGTAACTCGGCTGCTGTTTGCCGACAATTTCCAGTAGTGCTCGTGGATTTCCATTTCACGCCGCGATTGAAACCGGCCTCCCGACCGGTGTGTGGCCGCTATTCGGGAAGGGGCGGTGTGTGCCGGACACTCGGCCCCCTC
>JALOMO010000142.1 GCA_025455395.1 Bacteroidales bacterium | reverse complement strand
TGTCTGCTTTTGTCATTTTGCAAGAATTTTAAATTCAACAAATTATTTTGGTATACTGTTTTTTCAATGGTGCAAATATAGAATAATATTTCTCAATAAATATTGTTTAATATTTTTTTTCACTCCGAATATGCTGATTTTTTGATACCTATATAATAAAGACACTCAATTATGAACGGCATGACATACCAGGCTGACCTTTCCGGCGAAGCCGACAGGGCTCTTTTTCCCTCCAAACTGATTTTTTTGTAACTTTGCACCCTTGAGACCATAAAAAAACTATATAAAATTATGTCATTCAATAAAGTAATACTCGTAGGTAATGTCGGGAAGGATCCTGAGATCAGGCGTTTTGAAAATAACATAAAAGCCTCTTTTTCACTTGCCACCAGCGAAACCTATACTCCCAAGGGGGGTGACAAGGTTACACAGACCGAATGGCACAATATCGTTGCATGGAGAAGACTGGCAGAGCTGGCAGAGAATTATATCCGCAAAGGCACACAGGTGCTTATCGAGGGTAAGCTGCGCTACCGTTCATATGATGACCGTGACGGAAACAAGAAATATATTGTTGAGGTGGAAGCCGATGTTATACAGCTCCTGGGTCGCAAGCCTGACGGACAGAATCAATCTTCACAAGGCCAGTCAGCACAGGGTGGTACCGGAGGTTATTCAGCTCCATCTCAGCCTATGTCATCACCTGAAAACAATGTGAGTGATGATCTCTCAACGCATGCCACAGCAGATGACCTGCCCTTTTAGTAATCAAATAACCTTATTTTGGAGACTATACAAACAGGATCCATTGCTATCATCCCGGCAATTGACCTTATCACCGGATCAGGTGCTTCAATGATACCTGCAATCATCCTGCTTGTACTGCTCATTATTGTTTCAGCACTTGTCTCCGGGGCTGAAGTCGCCTATTTCTCTCTCTCACCTGGTGATATTGATGACCTTCGGGGCATGAAAGAGAAGAAAGCCTCAACAACACTCAGGTTGCTTTCAAAACCCGACAGGCTTCTCAGCACAATAGTGATGGCCAACAGCACTCTTAACATAGCCATTATTGTCCTTGCAGCTTTCATAAGCTCAAGAATGTTTAATCTTAGCCAATATCCAATTCTCTCATTTGTACTTCAGGTTGCTGCCATAGCATTCATACTTCTGCTATTCGGAGAGATAATGCCGAAGCTTTATGCTTCACGCAACCAGATGAAATTAAGCCTTATGATGGCTCCTGTCCTGTCAGCGGCAGAAGTGATATTCAGACCTTTGAGCTTACTCCTGAAACCCTCATCATCACATGACAGGGGGAGATCAAGGTTGAGAGCCTCCAACCTCATGATGGATGACCTTTCGGATGCACTCGAGCTGACTTCGTCAGAGATTAGGGAAGATAAAGAGATACTTAAGGGAATCGTCCGGTTTGGAAACATCAATGTCAATGCCATAATGTGCCCTCGAATTGATGTCACAGCCCTTGAGATACACCGGGGTTTCAATTCCATCATGCCGGAGGTGATTGAATCAGGTTTCTCAAGGATACCCGTGTACTCCGATTCTTTTGATCATGTAAAGGGAATTCTCTTTGTCAAAGACCTCCTTCCCCACCTGGGCAAACCTGATTCTTTCAGGTGGCAGTCACTCATCAGGCCGCCCTATGTTGTGCCTGAGACCAAGAAGATAAGTGAGTTGCTGAAGGAGTTCCAGGATAAAAAGATACACATGGCCATCGTCGTTGACGAGTACGGCGGAACAAGCGGGATAGTGACTCTTGAAGACATCCTTGAAGAGATCGTTGGTGAGATAACTGACGAGACAGATGAAGTGGAGCCTCTCTACAGGGAGACCGGTGCCGGAAGCTGGGTCTTTGACGGGAAGATACTTTTGAATGATTTTCTGCGCATCACCGGAACTGCGATTGATCCGTTCACAGATCTCAGAGGTGACTCTGAGACGCTTGCAGGATTGCTGCTTGAGATGCTGGGAGAAATACCTGCCAAAGGAAGAATGATCACTGCAGGAGGGTTTGACTTCACCATAGAGTCAGTAGAGAAGAGACGTATAAAAGAGATCCATGCCGTCAGGAAGGGAGGAGAGTTATGAGACCCGTGCGTAACATTGCATTCATGGCTGTGCTCTTACTGGCTGCCTGTGGCCAACCCCCTGTTCCAAGACCTGCCGGATACTTCAGGATTTACCTGCCAGCGAAGAGTTATGTCCGTTTCGAAAGCCCCTGCTATTATTCTATTGAATACCCGGAATATGCAAGGATCAACCTGCACCCTTCAATAGCCACTGACACATGCTGGATGGATATCGAATTCCCTTCTTTCAAAGCCAAGTTACACCTGACATATTTTGACCTACACGGGAATCTCGCCTCCCTGACTGAATCAAGCCGCGAGCTGGCATACAAGCATACTATAAGGGCTGAAGCCATTGATGAAAAGATATGGGCAGATGACTCTGCAAATGTTTACGGAATATTGTATGACCTGAAAGGTAATACCGCTTCAGCCGTGCAGTTTTTCATGACCGACAGTGTCAATCACTACCTCCGCGGATCTCTTTATTTCATGGCCCAGCCCAATGAAGATTCGCTCATGCCTGTCATAACCTTCCTGAGGGATGACATCATACACTTGATTGAAACACTTAACTGGAGATAGAATGGGCTGTATCACAAAACACTATCTCAACCTGGAAACCGTCCTGGGGGTATGGAAAATCGAGGAAGATCTGCCAACTCTTCTGTCAATGGTGGAGATGGATTCTGAGGACAGGAAGAGATATGCGGTCTTCAGAAGCACTTCACGAAAGATAGAGTTTCTCAGTGTGAGAGCCCTGCTGGCTGAGCTGCTAGGTAAAGAGGCAAGAATAGTTTACAACAAGAATAACAAGCCATTCATTAAAGACGGGTCACATTTCATCAGCATAACCCACTCACACAAGCTGACGGCAATACTGATAAGCAGGAATGAAAAGGTTGGCATTGATCTTGAATACATGCGTACGAATATCAACGCACTGGCATTCAAGTTCCTGAACAAGAAAGAGAAAGTCACCCGAAAGTGGGCTGACAGGACCTACCATCTTTATATACACTGGTGCGCCAAGGAGACTATTTACAAGATTTGCGACAAGGAAGGGATAAATATCGTCAAGGATATTACAATTGAACCATTCGAGGTGAGTGACTCAGGTGAGATAAAGGGGGGAGTGAAGAATGAACACATAGATGATCATTTTACGCTCTATTATTCCAGGTATGACAATTATGCAATTGTGTGGACTAAAAAGAAGCATGAAGATTGAGATACCATACCGGCAGAGGAAAGCTGTGGCACAGCTCGTTGACCCTGACAAGGTTACTGAAGAATCGCTTGTGCAGACGGCAGAGAATGCAGTAAGGGCAAAGGTTGATTTCTTCCTTGCCGGCGGGAGCCTTACAAGTGTGCCGGTTAATAACCTGATTGAAAAACTGAAGAGGCTGACAGATATCCCGGTGATACTGTTCCCGGGAAATCTTATTCAGCTCACGGCAGAGGCAGACGGGGTTTTCCTTCTGTCGCTCATCAGCGGCCGCAATCCCGAGTTGTTGATAGGCAATCATGTGATTGCAGCCCCCTTCCTGAAGAACATCAGGGAGAGTGTCATTCCGGTTGGTTACATTCTTGTTGACTGTGGCGGGCGCACCTCTGTAGAATATATGAGCCAGACCTCACCTGTGCCACGTGATAAGTATGATATTGCCGTTGCAACTGCCCTTGCAGGTGAGATGCTCGGCATGAAAGCAATATATCTTGAGGCCGGCAGCGGAGCCACATTACCCGTTGACATTAAAATGATTGAGGCTGTTAAGGCTGAGATAACAATTCCCCTTATAACCGGCGGTGGCCTCAACACTCCGGATAAGATTGAAGAGGCATTCATCGCAGGAGCAGACATGGTAGTCCTGGGTAACGGCTGCGAGAAGAATGATCAGCTCATTAAATACGCCTGCCAGGTGCGGGACAAATTCAACAAGAGTAAATAAGACCTCTGACCCCGGGTCGTGGCTATAAGTTACCTGAAGAGCTCGTGAAGAGGGTCTCCGTTTGCTGCGTTGGGCAAAGGCACTTTGCAAAGAACAGACAGTGTTACGGCAATATCCCTTGTATTGACACTGCGTGTGACAGATGCCCTGCTGGCAGTCCAGCCATACCATATCAGCGGAACATGACAGTCATATTCATAAGGTGAATTATGGCCCGTCACATTATCGTTCTTCTCAACCCATCCGGGATTGAGAGTGATCATGATATCACCCGATCTCTGCGAACGGAAGCTGTTGTTCATCTTAAGTAGGATTCCCCCTGCGAAGTCACTCATCTCAAAGGTTGTGGAGGGGACTGCTGAAGCAATGCCTGAGAACTGGACCATAAACCTTGCCACCTTCTTCTGGATATCCTCCAGGTCAAGGTTTGCATCTTCAATAAGTGCCCTGTTAAGAAAGATCTGGTTGTCAAAGAAACCCTTGACCCAGTCACCCTGCCCGTAAACGGCATTCAAATAGCTTCTCAGAAGTTGCAGAGACTGGTTAACCCTGAAGTAGCCTGATGGAATTCGACTCTTCTCAAGCACTGCCGGAATCTCAGATACACCATGGGTGGATATGAAATATACAAGAACGTTTTTCTTTCCAAGAGTTTTATCTATCCGGTCAAGCAACAGACTGACATTTCTGTCAAGACGTACCAGACCATCAGATGCCTCAACTGATGTAGGTCCGAAACGGTGACCTACATAGTCTGACGCGGAGTATGTAATGGCAAGATAATCAATATCTTCATCCTGCCCCAGTTGTTCGTTTTCTATCAGTCGTAATGCCAGTTCAGTAGTAAAGTCATCAGCAAAAGGTGTCTCACGGAGTAGAGAGAAATCTCTTTTACTGTTAACAAGCTTGCCATCAGAAGAGAGAGCCTTAAGATCATACGGGAACCATGTCTGGTTATTGAAACCGCGTTCCTGGGCGCTTGAGTCAATCTGACAACCAGGGTAAAGAGAAGGATTCATCAAAGGACTCCAGTTCTGGCTCAGATACTGCCCTGGCAGCATGAGGGCGTTAAGGTCTTTAAGCCATGAGGGCAGTTCTGTAGTATAGTAAGTACTGCTCATCCAGGTACCCGTACGATCATCATACCAGAATGCTCCGTCAGCAGCATGACCGGCGGTAAGAATTGCCCCCATCTCCTTTATCCCTATTCCGTAAACCTTTGAAGCGCCGCAGGTAGACATCTGTAATTCGTCGGCAAAAGTTGATGAAAGAAGATTGGCAGGTGAGAAGAGCCCTGTTTCAAAACTGCCTCCTACAGCACTGGAATTGGGGTCCTGGACGCAGAAGATCATCTGATCAGTGAAAGGGTGAAACCAGGTGTCAGATGTAATACCGTGCATTGCAGGCGAGGTGCCCGATGATATCGTTGCATACCCCGGGGCTGCCTGAGTAAGGAGATAATCATGCGAAGCATTGCGGTAATAGGTTCCCTCGTTAACCATCCGTTTGATGCCGTTGTCAGGGAGCATGTCTCTCATTCGTTCAAGCTGATCATACCTTAGCTGCTCAACTATTATCCCGATAACAAGCCTGGGTCTGTCAGGAGGAATGTAGGCCGACTGGGCAGAAAGGGTAACCGAAACGAGTACGAGGTATATAATTGAAAGTATTTTTTTCATTTCCGGAGGTATCATGTAATAAACAAGCACCAAAAATATCAGTTTCGAGTATATGTCTGATGCAGCTTAACAACAAAGTAATTAACAATGGGTCATCGTGATATGAACGGCCAAATGACGACCTTACCCCTCAAAACGGTATTGGAGCCTTCTTTATTATATGTAACGATATATATCCCCGGAGGAAGGTGACTGCAATTGAGTGGTTCAGGTATCCCCGGAAGGGTCACTATCTGACGTGTATCCATTACCTGTCCTGATAAAGTAGCGATAGTGACTATTGCCTCACCTGCATGAACAAGCGGAGGTAGTATACTGAACTCGCCTGAAGCGGGGTTCGGGTAAATCAGCAGTCCTGATTCAGGCGGAGCCGGGTATTCAATTGATGCCTCCTCCATTTGTATATCAATAGAGACAAGTGAATTCCAGTCACTGATTGTTATTTCTGTTGAGTAGTTTATATATCCCACACTTGAGAATGTAAGAGTGTATGTCCCCGGTGAAAGAAAACGGTAGAACTCTCCTGACAGCGTGTCTGAGTATACATGTGATGAGTCAATGTCATATCCGGTGATGAAGAGCTTTGCTGCAAGGGGTTCTCCTGTTGCTGCATCTGTGACTTTGCCTTTCACTCCGTACAGTGCCTCGCTGAGGTATCTCATCAAAGACCTCCCGTTCCAGGTCCACAGACTCTCAAGGTCTGAGGCAGGTGTCTGCTTGGTCTTATCGAGCTCCCCAGTTCCCATGTGATGTAATCCTGTCTTCCACCTCTGATAAGATACCATACTGAACCCCTTGTCACCCCATTATCAAGAAAGGTCAGGTACCCGGGTTCAGCAAGCAGGTGTACCGTATCGGCATAGCGCCTGCTGATCTGGTAAAACCATTCGTCATCAGCGTGTGTCCGCGTCCATTTGTCCCACGGGTAATTGATCACTTCCTCTCCAGAATGAATATTGGCTGAAAGAACTGGACGTTTCTCCTCCATGAATTTCATCATATCAAGAGTTTCCTTCTGGAGAGGTGCCGGGGTGGCATTCTCAGGATCGGGGAAGTTGCGGTTAAGGTCATACCCTGCATTGTTAGCCCTAACCGGAAAGAGGATGGTGTCATTGTTTCTGTACATCCCGTCAGGATTGGCAAGTGGATTTATCCAAATCTCAAGACCCGATACAAGTTCCCCGGCAAGCCCACCATTACTGCTCTCTGAAGCCAGGTATTCAGCAAGTCTCATTAACAAAACAAATCCGGCGAGTTCATCCCCGTGGATGGCTGCGCTGAGCATCACCGCAGGCTCCTGTTCATCTATTGTCACGTTGTCAGAGATCTTAATCACCAGAACGGCTCGCCCGCCGATGCTGAACCCTATAGTGTCAAGCATGCATATCTCCGGCCATTGACCGGCAATACGATGCATTATTGTATCATAATGCTTCCAGGTGGGATACGAGTGCCATAGCATAGCCTCTGCAACTGATGATGCCGTATAGACACTCTTGGTTGATTCGGGCAGAAAGAGGGTATAGGCTAAACCTGTTCCGATAAAGTCATCTGCTGTCAGAGGAGAGAGCATCAGCCGGGCAGATTTCCCGTCGCATGATGAGACAGAGAATCGTGATGCATACTCTGTCATGGTGTTGAAACCAGGGTAGGCAATTCGTACTTCGGCCTGCCCGTAAGTACGGATGGCCTCACGGATGTCATCTCCCCAGAGGGGATCCTGGCTGAAGCCGTAAGAACCTGACACCAGCAGCAGAACCAAAGATATTGCCAATAGATATTTCAACCTCAGGGGCTATACGTTAAATCTTATATGAAGTATATCACCGTCGGCAACGATGTAAGTCTTGCCTTCAATCATAAGCTTGCCGGCCTCCCTGCAGGCATGCTCTGATCCGAGCCTTATGAAATCATCATATTTCATCACCTCGGCACGGATAAATCCTCTCTCGAGATCTGAATGGATCACTCCTGCCGCCTGCGGTGCCGTCATCCCTGCGGTGATGGTCCATGCCCTTATCTCCTTTGGACCTACAGTAAAGAATGTCTGCAGATTAAGCATTTCATATGCAGCCCTCACAAGCTTATTCACTCCGGGTTCATCGAGCCCGGCAGCCTTGAGAAACTCCATCCTGTCTCCAGCATCAGAGAGTGTAGCTATCTCTGATTCCAAGGCACCTGCAATTACCAATGGCACACTACCCCTGCTCCTGAGAAACTCTTTTATGGAATCGACATGACTGTTGCCAGTGACAGCCGATTGCTCGTCAACGTTGCAGACGTAGAGGACCGGCTTCATCGTAAGGAGAAAGATATCGTCGACAAACCTTTTTTCTTCCGGCTTTACAGGCATTGTAACAGCATTATGAAATCCTTCAAGATGCTCTTTATAGCGGTTAAGGACCTCAATGCCGTGCTTTGCATCCTTGTCGCCTGTCTTGGCAGCACGTTCAAGGCGCTGTATCTTCTTGTCAACTGACTCTATGTCCTTTACCTGCAGCTCAAATTCGACGTTCTCAAGGTCCCTGACAGGATCCACAGACCCATCTATATGTGGCTGGCTGTCATCATCAAAGCATCGCAGCACATGTATCAGCGCGTCAGTGTTCCTTATCTCGCCAAGCAGCCTGTTTCCTGAACCCTCCCCCTGTCCCTTAACAAGCCCGGGGATATCAACTATTTCAACGGTAGTGTGAACGATGCGCTCTGTGGACTGGTGTTTCTCAAGCTCGTACAAACGCTGGTCAGGGACCTGTATGACGCCAAGATTTGCCCTTGAGCCTGTGCCGTATGTATTCGTCTCTCCTCTTGTGTTGGAGATACAGTTGAAAATGGTAGTCTTGCCTACACTCGTTATCCCTACAATGCCGCATTTCAATGCCATCTCTCTTATTATTCTGTTTCTGCAAATGTACCAAAAAGCGTCAATCAGGATTAAGACAAGTAAATCCGGACACTACTTTTTGCTAATTTTAGCAGCATGATTAAACCTTGGCAACCGGGAAGCATCTTATAAATATACTGCTCTGATAAGGGTGATGACGAAAGTCACAGAGGATGATATAAAAAAACTGCTGCATACTGACGCTGAAAAAGCATTCAGGATGATTGTAGACCTGTACGGATCAAAACTGTACTGGCACATCAGGCGTATCGTCATTATCCACGATGATGCTGACGATGCCCTGCAGAATACATTCATAAACGTGTGGAAAAACCTCGGGGCCTTCAGGAACGAGAGCTCACTCTATACCTGGCTCTACTCAATATCAACAAACGAAGCTCTGACTCTGATAAGAAAGAGAGAAAAAACCAGCGGGATTTCACTTGACGGACTGGAGGATTACTTCTCCGCTTCACCTGAGGGCAGCACCTGGTTTGACGGGGAGGAGGCCTCTGTAAAACTGCAGAACGCTATTCTTAAGCTCCCGGAGAAGCAAAGGCTGGTATTTAATATGAAATATTTCAGTGACATGAGCTATGAAGAGATGAGCCAGTCACTCGGAACATCCGTCGGGGCACTTAAGGCATCGTATCATCATGCAGTAAAAAAAATAGAACAATATTTAACAGACTGATTAAACCTCTGACCATTAAAAACATCAAAATGTTGTCATGAAAATCAATGAAGAAATAAAAGATAAGAATCCGTTCAAGGTCCCCGAGGGCTACTTTGAGACACTAACCGAAAGGACGATGTCAGCAGTCTTGGCCAGCCGGGAAAAGGATTCTGATCACGAGGTGAGAGCCGGGCGCACGATAAGGCTCAGACCATTCCTTGCACTTGCTGCAGCGATAGTCGGAGTCGCGATCCTTTCAACAGTGATGGTGAGGCTTATTAATAACAATGCCAAAAGCTTTCTGACAGGGTCTGAAAGTGAGTTCTATGCCGAGCTCTTAACTGAGGAGATAGATACTTATATGATTGAAGACGAATGGAGCCTCACGGATTCCACTGAATACCAGGGTGACGTCACAGGCGTTCCTGCAGAAGCAATCATTGACTTCCTGGTAAAGGAGAATATTGATATTAACGATATATATGAACTCTTATAATAAAACAAAATGAAAAAGGTATTATTCATAATCAGCATCCTGACCTTTGTTACTCTGACAGGGGCTAAGGGACAGGGAATGGGACAGACTGACAATGAAAAGCTCACTGCATACAAGATTGCATTTTTCACTCAGCGTCTCAATCTGACAGCTGCCGAAGCTGAAAAATTCTGGCCTGTTTATAATGACTACTCCGCAAAGAAGAACAAAACACAGCTTGACCGTATCTCCCTGATGCGTTATGCTTCACAGAATGAGGCCAATATGAGCGACACCGAGCTCACCTCCACAGCTGATAAGCTTGCACAGTCGTTTATCGAAGAGGCAAACCTCACTGTCTCATTCACGAAGGAGATTCAGAAGGTACTGCCTCCTGTCAAGGTGATCAGGCTGTTCCAGATTGAGAATCAATATAAACAGCAGTTGCTCAGGGAACTGAACCAGCGAAGACAGGGTCAGCCGCAGGGTACCAAGGGAAAGCCGGGGCAAATTGACAGCCAGGAATTCTGAAAAGAGATAACTGTCCGGGGGTTTACGATGCGACGTTGCCCCATTTCTTTATATATGCCGGGAGTTCAGACAGCGAAATTGTTGTCTGGGCTCCCGAACTCATATTCTTAACAGTTGCCTGACGGTTCTTTATCTCCTCACTGCCGGCAATTATAACCAGCGGTATCTTACATGCATCGGCATAGGCAAACTGCTTTTTCAGCTTCACCGGATCCGGATACATCTCAGAGGGTATGCCGGCATTGCGCAGTGAGGCTGTTATCCTGAGCAGTTCAGGAAGCTCTTCCCTGCCGAAATTAATCACCAGCACCCCGGTAGCAGAACCTGTCTGCGGCGGAAAGAGGTTAAGATGCAGCATAACATCATAGATCCTGTCAGCGCCAAAGGAGACTCCAACACCTGATACTCCCGGTAGTCCGAATATGCCGGTAAGATCATCATACCTTCCTCCTCCGCATACGCTTCCGATAGCTGCATCCAGGGACTTAACCTCAATTATCGCCCCGGTATAATAGTTCAACCCGCGGGCAAGGGTGAGGTCGAGTTCTATCTCTGATCCGAAAGAGTCTCCCGAGATATATCCGAACAGTTCTCTCATCTCTGCAATGCCCTTCATTCCCGTTTCAGATGCGGAGAGCACCTTTTCAAGCTCGTTCAGCTTTGTCTCAGTTGATCCGCTGAGGTTGATGACAGGCTCAAGGCGTGCTACAGCTTCCGCAGAGATGCCGCGGTCAATGAGTTCCTTCCTCACTCCATCCCTGCCAATCTTATCCAGCTTATCTATTGCAACGGTTATATCAGTAATACGTTGTTTTTCGCCTACTACCTCAGCAATGCCACTGAGGATCTTGCGATTATTTATCTTTATTACTACCTTTATTTTCAGTTCGTTGAAGATACGATTTATGATCTGTATCAGTTCGAACTCATTGAGTAGTGAGTCGCTGCCAATGACATCAACATCACACTGGAAAAACTCGCGGTATCTTCCTTTCTGCGGTCTGTCAGCTCGCCATACCGGCTGTATCTGGTACCTTCTGAAGGGAAAGGTGATTTCATCGCGATGTTGTACCACATAACGTGCGAATGGAACGGTGAGGTCATAACGGAGACCCTTCTCGCTTATCCTTGATGAAAGCTCTGAAGCAGCTATAGCCGGGAGCTCTTCCTGTCCGATGTCTGAAAGAAAGTCGCCCGAGTTGAGTATCCTGAAGAGCAGTTTGTCTCCCTCTTCGCCGTATTTGCCCAGCAGGGTGGTGAGATTCTCCATGGCCGGGGTCTCCAGTGGGAGATACCCGTACAATGAAAATGTACGGCGGATAGTATCAAATATATAGTTGCGCCGGAGCATCTCCACCGGGGAGAAGTCACGTGTACCCCTCGGTATGGAAGGTTTCTGAGACATATCTTTTCAATTTCTTGACAAAAATAGAAAAGGCTGAGACAGGTGCCAATATACAGGGTCTTCTGTAATATGGATAGTTTCTGGTTGTCTACGGCAATACATATTCAGCCACTTGCGTGGCTGAGAGATGCGTTGATCTGAAGAGTTTCTGTTTGACCAGTAAAGTGGGCATCGCATTGACCTGATCCCTCTGTCCCTGACAGATCTGGTGAGATCAATCACAAAGACCAGCAACGTGGTTATCCCAGAGACCTGTTTCCTCTGTCCCTGAAAGGGACAAATGTGAATAACCCCGGGCAACAGCCCGGGGAGTGTGTCATACTATCCAGATTTGAGCCCTGAAGGGGCGACAGAAATATCTTAGCGCAGAATATCAAGGAAAGTACCTCTCATCAATCTCCAGCCCGGCCTCCAGCAACAAACTCCTGTATTCTTCCATGAATGACACCTTGCGGTGATGCTCCTGCTGAGATCTTATGTATTCAATTATCGCCCCGGCATCCAGATAGGAGCATGTGAAGGCCCCATACTTGTCAGACCATCCACCAAAATCAGGAAACAGGCCGCTCTTCTTCATCCACATCGTTGATGAGACTTTGATATCCCTTATGAAGTCAGCAAGAGCCAGCGATGGATGTATGTCTGTCAGGATATGAAGATGATCCTCAATGCCGTTGATACGATACAAGTGGGAGTTTTTATTTTTTATTATTCCTCCGATGTAGGCGTAGAGATGTCCTGCCTGTTCAGCAGGTATGGTCTTACGACTCTCTTTTGTGCGTATTACCAAATGATAAAGCAATTGACGATAACTTGTCATGATGACTGGAAATTAGATTAATACAGCGAGAAAAAGTTAAGTTAAACAAAATCAAACTATAAGTCAAGTGGGTGTCACCCCTTCGGGGTTGGAGGTTGGGGAGGGTGTATCATGCCCCGGGCTGTGGCCCGGGATTATTAATATTCAGCCACTTGCGTGGCTGAGACAGGTGCCAATATACAGGGTCTTCTGTAATATGGATAGCTTCTGGTTGTCTACGGCAATACATATTCAGCCACTTGCGTGGCTGAGATATGTACCTCTCTATAGGACCCCCATAACCTGGCCTGTATCTGGTTGATTGTGACAATTCTTATTCAACCCCTACGGGGTTGGAGGTCAGGGGGGGGCTTCTACCCCGGGCTGTGGCCCGGGGTTATTAATATTCAGCCACTTGCGTGGCTGAGACAGGTGCCAATATACAGGGTCTTCTGTAATATGGATAGTTTCTGG
>JALOMO010000141.1 GCA_025455395.1 Bacteroidales bacterium | reverse complement strand
ATCTTGCTACAGCGAAGGCTGCATCAAGGTCAAAGGAGATAGGAGTAAGGAAAGTCGCCGGAGCCGACAGGAAGAGTCTGATATTTCAGTTTATGTCAGAATCCTTCATGCTTGTTACCGCTTCAATGATCATTGCACTGCTCCTGGTAGGGTTATTTCTCAATGCTTTTAATAATGTTTCAGGAAAGAGTTTTACACTTTCAGATTTGCTCCAATTCAAGTTTCTCTTCAGCTTATTGGCAGCAGGCATGCTGTCAGGCTTTCTTTCAGGTATATATCCTGCCCTGTATCTTTCCTCATTTAAGCCCGTGTCTGTGCTGAAAGGAGAAACGGTTTCAGGAAAAGGCAATGGCAGACTAAGGAAAATTCTTGTCGTTATCCAGTTCTCGCTTTCCATATTGATAGCTACTACAGCAATATTCATGAATCAGCAGCTTAAGTTCCTCCGGAATAAAGAACTGGGATTTGAAAAGAAAGACCTTATCTGTATTCCGATGCCACGTGATATGAAAGAGAAATATTACTCCTTTAAAGAGGAACTTCTAAAGGAGACACTGATTAGCGGTGTAACAGCTTCAAGGGTCAACCCGGTTAATATAGGAAGTAATTCCGGAGGTGCAGACTGGCCCGGAAAGGATCCTGAAAAGAGTGTACTAATCGGTACCAATGGTGTTGATTATGATTACCTCGAAACAATGAAGATGGAACTTGTGTCAGGAAGAAATTTCTCCAGAGATTTTCCCGGTGATATGGCACGGGATACGACCGGAAACTTCCTTGTCAACGAGGAGGTGGTTAAGATTATGAATATAGGTGACCCGGTCGGAACAAGTTTCACCTTCCTGGGTCTTAACGGAACCATTGTAGGAGTGCTGAAGAATTTCCATTTCAAAGGAGCTGATCAGCCAATTGAGCCCATGGCTTTTGCCCTGGCCGGTACAAGGTTTCTTGATTTTATTCTGATAAGGCTGACACCCGGGAAAACCGAGGAATCAATCAAAGCGGTTGAAAAGGTCTGGAATGAACTGATACCCGAATTCCCACTTCACTATACTTTTATTGAACAGGATTATGAGAACCTGTTCAGGTCGGAGATGCGTCTGACAGATTTATTAAAATATTTTACGATTCTTGCATTGATAATCGCTTCCCTCGGACTTTATGGATTATCAGCCTATTCAACTGAAAGCAGAAGCAATGAAATTGGCATCAGGAAAGTTATGGGAGCTGATTCATCATCAGTAATTTTCACGATGGCCAGGGAGTTTCTTGTTTTGGTGCTTATTTCAATAATTATTTCCCTGCCAGTAGGCTGGTTCATAGTCAAAAAATTACTGGAGCAATTTGCATACAGGATAGACCCGGGTCTGATTGTATTTATACTGATAGGGGCCGGGGCCTTGATAATTGCCCTGCTTACGGTTAGTTTCCAGGCCTTTAAAGCCTCGCGCATCAACCCTGTTGATTCTCTTAAAGCTGAGTAAAGAAGCACCCGGTATATTAAACTTCTTAAAGATCAAGAATATGTATAATAACATAATCAGGCACAGTTTAAGGTCATTCAAACGACAGCGTGCATACATAATCATCAACATCCTCGGTCTCTCAATAGGCATTGCCTGCAGTCTCCTGATAGCCCTATTTGTAATGAATGAGGCAAGCTACGACAAGTTTAACGTTAAGAAAGACCGCATCTACAGACTTATACTTGATGGTAAAATTGGCGGACAGGAGATAACCGGCGCCTATACTGCTTCTGTCATTGGTCCTACAATGGCAAGAGAATTTCCTGAGATTGAGGATTTCCTGAGGCTGAATGGATGGGGGCCCACAGTTATTGAGTATAATAACCAGACATTTACTGAGGAGAACCTGATAGAAGCAGATTCATCGTTCTTCAATTTCTTTTCAATACCTGTTATTAAGGGTGATCAGGCAAATCTGCTTAATGCTCCCAGAAAAGTTGTACTTTCTGAATCTACCGCAAGGAAGATATTTGGTGATGAGAACCCTGTTGACAAGTTAATTAAGGTAGGATCAGATACTGTAAGGTACACTGTTTCCGGTGTAATGGCTGACATGCCTGTCAATTCGCATTTCAATGCCAATGTAGTTTTGTCTTTCATGACCAATCCCAGGTCAAATGATCCCACATGGTTAAGCAACAGTTTCAGTACCTATCTGCTGTTAAAGCCGAATACAACCTTTGTTACGGTTGAGGAAAAGATACCGGATCTGCTTGTCAAATATGTAGGGCCGGAGCTTCAGCAGTACATCGGAGTATCAATTGATGAATTCATTAAGCAGGGAAACAGGTACAGGTTTTTTCTTCAGAAGCTTACAGACATACACCTCGATCCGTCAATTCAGCAGGACTTCAAGAGTGCCAGTGATCCGAAGTACCTGATAATCTTCGGGAGCATCGCCATACTTATTGTTTTAATTGCTGCGATAAATTTCATGAATCTCTCGACAGCACAGGCTTCACGCAGGGCAAAGGAGGTTGGGATCAAGAAAGTTGCAGGTTCAACCCGCAGGATGCTTGTGGCTCAGTTTCTGACCGAGTCGTTTATTCTCTCCTTCATAGCGCTACTGCTTGCCTTGATCATAATAAGGGTGACACTTCCCTATTTTAATAACCTTCTTGATACGCAGCTGAAGTTAAATCTGTTTATCTCATGGTACTCCGTTCCTGTGTTAATCGGATTCACCCTGGTGGTCGGATTGCTTGCAGGCAGCTATCCTGCTCTGTTCCTCTCCTCATTCAATCCATATGAGGTCCTGAAAGGGAGTGTGAAGAACAGCATGCAAAACGGTCGTCTGAGACGCGTGCTAGTAGTCTTCCAGTTTGCAGTATCCATCCTTCTTATTATAGGGACGATGATAATGTACAGGCAGATCAGGTTTATGCTCAATAAGGATGTCGGGTTCAACAAGGAGCAGCTGATTGTGATTAACAGGGCAGGCGCTCTGAGGAACAGGGTTAAATCATTCAAGGAGGCTGTCAGGGAAATACCTGGTGTGATAAATATCTCGAGTTCCACTGCAGTGCCAGGCAGGAATAACAATAACAACGGGTATATGGTCGAGGGAAGAAAAGATGAGACGTTCCTCCTCCAGACCAACTGGGTCGATTATGACTACCTGGAGACTTATGGGATGACCCTTGCCTCGGGCAGATCATTCAGCAAAGAATTTACCTCTGATGAGAAAGCCTGTATGGTCAATGAAAGCGCCGTGCTGAACTTTAACCTCAATGACCTTGAGAATACCAGATTCATGCGTCCGGATGAGGGCGGGAAGATTGACTATCTGCAGGTTATTGGTGTGGTGAAAAATTTTAATTTTGAATCACTCAGAAACCCGATTCAGCCATATATATTCTGTTTTAAGACCGATGAGATACAGTGGGGTTACCTCTCAGTTAAGCTCATGGCGCAGAATTATGATGAAACAATAAGTGCGATTGAAGAGGTTTGGAAAGAGTTTACCGCAAACGACCCGCTTCAGTATTACTTTGTTGATGATGACTTTGAACAAATGTATATCCAGGAGAAACAGAACGCACAGATGGCAGTCATCTTTTCAATACTTGCCATCTTTATAGCGGTCCTGGGTCTGTTCGGATTGACTTCTTTCACTGTTGAACAACGCACCAAGGAGATTGGTGTCAGGAAGGCTATGGGCTCATCGGTTCCGGCAATATACCTTGTTATTTCAAGAGAGGTTATGGTTCTTGTTACAATTTCCGCACTTATTTCCTGGCCGATAATTTATTATATTGCAGATAAATGGCTGGAGAATTTTTATTACAGGATAGACCAGGGACTGCTGACATTTGTCGCCGGTCTGGTCATTGCCCTCGGTATAGCTCTACTGACAATCAGCTTCAGGATCATGAGAGCCGCGAGTGTAAATCCTGCCCGGTCACTCAGATATGAATAATACTGTCTGGCTTTATGTTTAAGAATTACCTGACCGTCACTTTCAGAAACCTGCTGAAAAACCGCCTCTTTACCCTGATAAATATTACAGGCCTGGGTATTGCACTGTCAGTTTGCATAGTTGCATTCTTCAACCATATGTTTGATCATGAGTTTGACAGGACTCATGAGAATTTCGATGAGATATACCGTGTCACATGTTTCAGGGACATGGAGGGAAGGGAGCAGGAGTATGGTTCTATCCCGGCCACGCTGGGGCTGATGGCAAAAAAAGATATTCCTGGCATTGTCAATTCGGCGAGACTGCAGCGAGCAGGGTCAAATGTCAAGATAGGGGTTGATATTTATAATGCCCAGATATCATTTGTTGACCCTGAATTCCTGGAGATATTTACTTTCGCTGAAGTCATCGGCAGCATCAGGTCAATCGATGATCACAGCAGCGTTCTGATAAGCAGGAGCATGGCCGAAACATTATTCGGTGAGGATCATCCTGTGGGCAAGACCCTTGCACTGATGAATGAGGGAAACGATGAGTTTACTTATACAGTTGGTGCCGTTTTCGAGGATCTCCCGGAGAATTCAAGCTTCAGGATAGACATCATGTCGCACTATGATAATTTTATTCGTATGTGGGAACTGAATGACGCGGACTGGAGGTTTCTGACACATGCATTCTTTATCCGGGTGCCTGACAGGTCAGTCATACCTGCTGTTAATGCATCCCTTAAAACCTATGTCGCAGTACAAAACAGGGCGAGAGAGGATTTCCGGATTAACAGGTTCAATATTGTCCCGCTCAGGGATGTCGGAGCAAATACCCGCGAGATCTGGTCATCAGCACTTTTCCCCTCATTTCATCCTGCAGCTCTGATAGCACCACCAATAATGGCTCTGTTCATTTTGCTCATAGCATGCTTCAATTTTGCGAACACCTCTATTGCTACTTTCAGTAAAAGGCTGAAGGAGATAGGTTTAAGAAAGACATTCGGAGGGCAGCGAAGGCAGCTTGTTACACAGTTTATGGTGGAAACACTTATCATCTGTCTTCTTGCATTGCTGGCAGGTATCGCCTTTGCAAAGTATCTGGTGCCTGCATACAGCAGCCTCTGGGCTTATATGGATATCGAACTGACCCTGACTGAATATCCGGTCTTCTGGATATTCCTTATTTTGCTGGTCCTGATGACTGGCTTTGTTGCCGGGGTTTATCCCGCACTCCATGTAAGTGCCTTCAGCCCGGTTAACGTATTGAAGGGAACCAACACCTTCAGCAGGTCAGGTAAGCTTGCCAGTATCCTTCTTACATTGCAATTTTCGATTTCTGTTATGGCGCTTGTAATGGGTATAGTGTTTGCGAAAAATGCAAGGTACCAGGAGACACTCGACCTCGGGTATGACAAGAACAAGCTCATTGCTGTTCCGGTTGTGCCTGAACTTTTCACCTCATTCCGGAACACAATACTCAATAATCCAAAGATAATTTCCGCTGAGGGGACACAACAGCATATAGGGTGGGGGAGCTACAGAAGGCCGGTTAAGTATCAGCAGACACAGCTTGAGGTGGATGTGCTGAATATAGGACCCGAATATGCTTCAACTATGGGTCTGCGACTTGTTGAAGGACGCCTTTTCGATGAATCGAGAAGCGCTGCTGACAGGTCAAACGGATCAATAATTGTCAACCGGAAGTTTGTCGATGACTTCGGCTGGAAGGAGCCGGTTGGCCAGACAATCACAATGTATGATACCACAAAATTGACTGTGATAGGTGTGGTGGAGGATTTCTACACCAGCGGCCTCTGGGAGGTCATTGACCCTGCGATGCTGAGGCTTACACAGAATGATCAGTACTGGAACCTTGTTGTCAGGGCTGAGCCGGAGGACCGGGCCGCGGTTCTTGAATATATGGGTGCTGAATGGAAGAAAATGGGTACCAATTATATCTTCAGAGGTATAGTCCAGGAAGACACTATGCAGGAGGAGAAGGATATCAATAGCAGCATAACGAAACTAAACCTCTTCCTGGCTGTTATCGCAACACTCCTTTCACTTATCGGGATGTATAACCTGGTCTCACTCGATGTCATCAGGCGCACCAAGGAGGTGGGCATAAGAAAGATACAGGGTGCTCCTCTCCCCTTGATTGTGTACCTGCTCAGCAAAAAGTTCCTTGTGGTACTTGCAATTGCATCATTGGTGGGGAGTATAGGAGGCTATTATATGTCAAACATGCTGCTTGACAGCATATGGGATTATTTTATTGAAATAAAAGTGGGAATCATGTTCCTGGCGGCCCTCATTATGATATCGGCAACGGTACTCACAATTGTATTTAAGGTCGGCAGGGCAGCGATGCGCAACCCGGTTGAGTCACTGAGGTATGAGTAGGCAGGCATGGAAGACGGAAGACTGAAGACGGAAGACGGAAGACGGAAGACCGAAGACCGAAGACTGAAGACTGAAGACTGAAGACTGAAGACTGAAGACTGCCTAATACATTCTGTTAATGAGCTGTCCGAATTCGTCGCGTTTTTTGAGCGGAAAGCTT
>JALOMO010000140.1 GCA_025455395.1 Bacteroidales bacterium | reverse complement strand
ATCGACACCAGGCTGCCGAGACTGTTGCAGGAGTACGCATCATTTCCTGCCGGGCAGATCATCGATTCTATCGTGAAGATATCCCGGAGGCTGGGAGGCGATAAAACAAAGCTTGCCCTGGAGGCTGTGAAAACCGGAGATTTCCCGACAGCAATAAGGATCACCCTGGAGTATTATGACAAATCATATAACTATGGGCTCTCGAGGCGCGCAAGCGGACAGGTTATTTTTGTATATACCGATACCGATGATATTGCTCTGAACGCCGCAAAAGTAAGAGAGGCTGCTGCGAGCCTCAGGTAACTTTCTCTCTTGTTACGGATGATGCATCAACCCATTTGAAAACCTTGTCAGATCTTCTTACAAGGTCAGGAATGTACACTGAGCACAATGTTCCCTTGTCAGCTGTTTCAACGGAGCTTGTCGTCTCATCTCTCAGTTCGCCTACAGTGAGCTCAACAGTACCGGTTGTTGGCCCTGTGAAGAGAAGAGTATCACCTCTGCTCACTCCCCCTGTCTCAAGTTTGATTTCAGCAACCTGTAGCTTGCTGAAGTAGTTGGTTACCTTCCCCAGATAGATCTTCCTTTTTGTTGCCGCGGAGCCATAGGTTGTACTCCACTCTCCGAGTCTCTGGCCCAGGTAATACCCCTCCCAGAAGCCCCTGTTAAAGACTTCAGACAGTCTGACTCTCCAGCCATTGACCTTTGCTTCTCCGTAAGAGCCGTCGGCAATAGCCTCAACAGCTTCCGAATAACACCCGCAGACAGTCTTGACATATTCTGCAGACCTGGCCCTCCCCTCAATCTTAAGTACCCTGGCACCGGCATCAATGATCTGGTCAAGAAAGCCTATTGTACACAGGTCTTTTGGCGACATGATATATTCATTGTCAATCTCAAGCTCATTGCCAGACTCCTTGTCTGTAACCAGGTACCCCTTGCGGCATGTCTGATAACAATTGCCTCTGTTTGCTGAGGCATTGTTCTCATGCAGGCTGAGATAACACTTTCCTGAGACCGCCATACAGAGGGCTCCATGAACAAACATCTCAATTTTCACATGATTACCCGAGGGGCCGCAAATATTATCATGCCGGATGGTATTATAGATATATCTTACCTGTTGCAGGTTGAGCTCTCGTGACAAAACCACCACATCTGCCCATTCAGAATAGAATTTCAGTGACCCGCTGTTTGAAATATTGAGCTGAGTCGACAGGTGTATCTCCATACCCTCTTCTGAGGCAGCCTTTATAGCCGCCTGGTCAGTGGCGATCACCGCGGTCACACCGGCCCTTCTGGCTTCTGAGATTATACGGCGCATGACATCCATCTCATCATCATAAAGAACAACATTCAGGGTCAGATAGCTCTTCAATCCCTGCTCAGAACAGGCATATACAACTGCACTAAGATCTTCGACAGTAAAGTTGCCTGAAGAACGGGCGCGCATATTCAACTGTTCAACTCCGAAATAAACAGAGTCGGCCCCTCCCTGTATTGCTGCCCTGAGCGATTCCCAGGAGCCTGCCGGCGCCATTATTTCTATATCACTTCTCTTTATGCCCCTCATCGCTTCTGATTATTGCTATTTCTTCAGCACCACCCTCATGCAACTGCCCTTACCCTGTTCAGAATACCTGACAAATATTTTCCCCTTGTGATACTCCTCAACAATTCTCTTTGAAAGAGAGAGACCCAGTCCCCACCCCCTCTCACGTGTTGAATAGCCCGGCTTGAAGATTGTCTTGAAGTCGTTTCTCGGTATCCCTCTCCCTGTATCTTCAATATCGATAAATGCCTCTTTGTCAGTCTCTGACAGCCTTATGACGATTGATCCGATTCCCTTCATGGCATCAACGGAGTTCTTAACCAGGTTCTCAATGACCCATCCAAGAAGAACAGGGCTGTGGGGTACCATTCCGCACCCTTTCGTTTCGTTCACTATCTGCATGTCAACCGTCGATGCAATCCGTTTCCGGAGATATCCTGTCGTTTTTTCTGCAAGGGCATACAGATCATCTGGGATAAGCCTGGGACGAGACCCTATTAGTGAAAATCTCTCGGCCACCCTGCCCAGCCTCTCAACATCTGTAGAAAGCTCTTCCGCAATGTCTGTTCCCGGGTACCTGCCCCTTATTATCTCTGTCCATGCTGACAGTGACGAGACAGGAGTACCGAGCTGATGTGCGGTCTCCCTGGAGAGGCCTACCCATACCTGGTTCTGTTCTGCCATATATGATGCACTGAAGGCCAGATATGCCACGGCGATAAAAAGGAGCAGGACCCCAAGCTGAACGTAAGGATAAACCCTTAACTGCCTCAGAAGTGTGCTCTCCCGGTAATAAATATACTGAAAGATACCGTTTCCCAGGTCGACTGGTATTGGCTCATTCCTCTTTTCCATCCGTTTCAGTTCACGCATGAGTGCTGTTGTATCCTCAGCGATACCGGCAGGAATATTCCTGTGCGAGACAATGTTATCCTCGTAATCGATAAGAATGACCGGGACGGTACTGTTATCCTCTATTATGCGGAAGAGAAACTCAAAGTCATCGGAGCTTACAAGCCTTCTCTGTGCCTCTGCCCACAACTCCGCCTTCTTTCTCTCTTCCTCCTTGAGCCTTGAAACCAGATCACGAGTATAAATCAATGATCCGAGACCGATAAGTACCGCAAAAACAAGCAGCAGCACTTTCCATATCAGGTTCTTTCGGTAAATATTCATCAGTAACTATTTCTTTTTCCTCAGCAACCTGATCGGGCTCTCCTTAACCTCAGCCTCAGCCTCGGCCTCAGCAGGCTTTTCTTTGCCCTCTTCCCAGGTAATTGAGAATTTTGGCTTGCTGTCAGACACTTTTTTCTTCGTCGTGTCAGCCTGATACCAACCGTACTCTTCATTGAGTATCCCCTTCAGAGTCTGCTTCTCTTCCGCGAAATCCTCCTTGATGATATCCTGTGCCTGCCCAAAGTCATATCCCACTTTTGTCTCGCCGTTCACAAATTCTATTTTGAGGGGGATTGTCGCCTTGCCTGAGCCGTCTACCTTTACCTGGCCGAAGGCACTTACATCACGGTTCCGTTCCCTTGCTTCCCTGCTCATTACTTCAGAAAGCAGCACCCTGATATGGTAAATGAAGACCCCGTCAAAACTGTGTGTTCCGTAGATGGTGAAGTTACCTGCTGTAGAGTTGATCAGCATTTTGGGTATTGAAACCGATCTGCTTCTGATGAAAATATCATTTTCCATCTTTGAAAAACTGATATCCCTGAGTTCATCAAGGTCAAGGAATGAAGAGAGGCTTTCAGCAGGGGCAAAGTTGACAAGCCTTCCTTTTGTTATTGACAGATGCGCCTCAGAAACAAGTGAGGCAGTTTCGATCCTGAACATGCTGTCAAGCGGAGCCATAAGAGTTACATCTCCTGTAAGCCTGCCGAAAAGGTTGTTGGCCGTTATGAATGTCTGCCCGAAATTATTGAATGTTAAAAATGACTTATTCAGATCAATATCAGTTACTTCAAGATGTGACCTTGAAACATGTGACCCGTTCTTCTGTCTTGCAATCATCAGCTCTCCTGTGAGTAAGCCGTCCAGACCTTCTGCCCTGACATCACTGAAAGTAATGATGTAAGGTTTATAGTCCAGTACGCTTGTGAAGTTGCCCGCCCTGAAGTTCCTGCTAATGAGGCTGTCTGCCCTGAAATTTAATTTTATCGTGATATCGGGTGGAAATATATTCAGTTGTTTCTTTCCGGTTGCGGTACTGTCACTCTTATTACCCGTGAACAACCCGGTTATGAACCTGTCGGCTGACAGGTCGCCTGATATCATCAACCGGCTCGATTTGCCTGCAATCCAGTCTGAAAAATCCTCCATTCTGGCGTTAACAAGAAAGTTCTGATCAAGCAGAGTAAAACTGAGGTCACTGGCTGTCAGGTCATTTTTAATGTCAACAGAACCGCTCACTTTCGTGAATGTCATTCCTGATGAAGCAAACGTTGCCCCGAATTCATTGAAAAAGAGAGATATATCAGGGTCAAGTGACGGAAGTGAGGCAACAAGATTCCTGAGGCTGTCAGGCAATACCCCTGACAGCTTGATTTTACCTTTGACTGACCCTGTCTGGTTACGGATAAAATCAGTCCCGAAGAGCTTCTTGAGGTCATTGAAATCAATATCACCAATAAGTGAAAGATATATATCAGGGTTGGCTGGATTGCTCATCCTGAATTTTGCAGCAAGCTTTGCTGACCCGTATGTTGCAGAGAGAGTGTCGACTGACAGCAAAAATGTCTCTGGCCTGCCAGGCTGGCCATTAGTCATTCCGCCGGAGAATGACAGGTTGTTAACATCCAACCCCGATGAAATGTGGCTCATGCGTCCACCGGAAAGGTTATAATTCAGATCTATACGTGGCGATCCGGCATCACCATAAGGCCCTGTGATTTTACACCTTAGGTCAACAATGCCGGACGGATTGAACCCTCCGGTGACTCTCTTCCATTTATCCGGCAACCCCCTGATTACAGATGCCACATCAATGTTTTTTCCTTCAACAGAAAGATCAAGGCTGGAATTGGAAAAATTGACAATCCCGTCAACCCCGAAGCTCAGTCCTGCCAGATCAAGCGAACCTTTTGCAATTGAGAGTGAATTCCCTGTCTTGCGTATTCTTACTGATGCTTCTGCAGGGATGCCGGTAAAATGCATTCCATAAATATCAAGCGACGAAACTGAAGCAGCCAGCGTACTGTTAAGAAATATCCCTGTACTGAAAATCTCACCCGAAAGAGTTGCCTCATTGACGAGGCCTTCAACCCTGACATCAGAGCCCCTGTCGTACCAGACAGTCTCTATCTCTTTGATATTTATGCTATTAAGTTTAACACCCCTTCCACCTTCAGACTTTTTGGAAAAGACTTCATAGTTAATATCCCCTCTGTTATCCCTTAGCATTGTCAATTTCCCTCCCCTGGCTGTAATAGACCGTATTGAAATAGTTCCCGTAAGAAGAGAAGGTATGCCGGCAGTAAGTGACAGAGAAGAGGCAAAGAGCAGGGTATCATTGTCTTCACCTGCAAAATATTTTTTATCAAAGAAGGGTGACGGCTCAATCAGGAGGTCACTGAACCTGACTGTGATGCCAGGGAATGATTCAAATACTGTTACCCTGATGGTGCCGTATGATATCTTTGTATTTATGGTCTCATTGATTTTTCCGACAAATGCCGATGCCAGCTGGTCACGCCTGAGCCATGCATAGAGAGCCAGGCTGATCACTCCAAGGAAAAAGACCAGGGTAACCGTAAGAACAATTTTTTTAATCAGCCTCATCCTGTCAATGATCATAAATGATATTATTTCCTTTCCCTGAGCAGGAACGAAATGTCTTCACCGGGGCTGACTTCCTGAGGGTCAAGTCCGTATCTGAAAATACGGGCATTTCGCGGCCCGATAAGTGACAATTTTCCTTCTTCAACCATAAACATAGTACCCTCACGCAGACCGGCAACAAACATCTCTCTGTTGACCTCAATGAACTCAAGAATCCGCTGTTCCCTTGTCTCTCCGGCATGACCTGCGGGATTAGCATCCAGGTAATGCGGGTTGATCTGAAAAGGGATGAGATTAAAAGCCCGGAATGATGAAGGCTGTGTCACAGGCATATCATTGGTCGTCATGATTGTAGGACATGTTACGTTCGATCCTGCACTCCAACCGATGTAAGGAGTGCCTGCAAGTACTCTTTTTCGGATCGGGACAATCAATTTGTTCTTTCTCAGTAGGTCAAGAAGCATCCAGGTGTTTCCTCCTCCCACAACTATTGCAGGGGCTTCCAGCACCGCCTTTACCGGGTCAGCGAATCTGTGAATGGAGATAACATCATGGCCCACCTCCCTGAAGCGATCCCTGACCTTCTTCTCATAATCATCATATGAAAAGGTGACAGCAGCATAGGGAATAAAGAGTGCCTTTGTCTTTTTCGCACCCAGAAAGTGACGGATATTGTTCTTGGGATAGTCAAGATATGCCTCTCCTGCATTGGTAGAATTACTGATAAGAAGAAGTCTCATTGTAGTAGAGTTTTATGGTGATACATTCAGCCGGGTTATTTATCCGGCACGGCGTAAAGATAAGGAAAAAAAAGAGGCCGCACCCTGGCGGGGACGGCCTCAGGAAAGCTGTACTCTGTATGTCAGTTGTTGAATGTCAGAGCTATGCCAACCTCAAATGGGTAAAGTTCAGGACCAAGCCCCTTTTCAAACATCGGCGAAAAGTAGGTTGTGCCGTAGACATGGAACATCTCATAACCTACACGTGCTGTCACCCCGTACCTGAGAAGGTTTAAGCTGAAATCATCCTTGTTTTTAAACTTCTTCTTATCATTTTCGTAGTAAACCATCTTCGTGTTTGATCCGAGCTTTATTGCTCCGATAAATCCGGCACCGATGTTTATTGTTTTGCGCCCGGAAACAGGTATCTGTCCTTCAAGAATTATCGGCAACACAGCATAAGTGGTATTTAGTTTGGTTTTTTCGAACCGGATACCGTCTGGCGGGTAGACAGGGATCACATAACCGTCATCATCGTAGTGCGAAGGCTTTA
>JALOMO010000139.1 GCA_025455395.1 Bacteroidales bacterium | reverse complement strand
GAGTAAGATTTCCCCTCCTGAGTCAGGATGGGTACCGTCCGCCAACTGGCGGACGGGGGGGGTGGTCTGTCGATCTATGAGACCGGGGGGGGTCTGTCATCATAAAGAAGTGATCACTTTGCCATAGCCATTGCCCTGAGCTCCGGAGGCATTTTTTCTATAGCATATCTCAGGGCAGTCCTGGGCATGACAGCCTTGTTCCTCATAACAAATTCAAAAACCTCCTTCCGGTACGGTTTGCTGGCCTCCTTTAGCATCCAGCCGTAACCCTTCTGAACCATATCATCCCTGTCCTGCAGCAATGACATGGCGATATCAAATATGTCAGGCAGAAATTTACCTCTTCGCGCCGGAATGATAAGTGACACTGTTGATGCACGTCTCATCCATCTGTTATCAGACAAAGACCACCTCTTCAAACCGGAGATAAACTCCGGGTACATCTGTATAAAATCGCCGATGGTATGATTACAAAGGGTATCGCATGAAGCCCAATTATTAACATACTTCTTTACCCAATCCTCGAATATTTCAAAGTCTTCAGGCAGGTATTTCCTGCAGAGCCTGTGAGACCATTCGCACGCGATGAATGATTCCTCCATCATACCAGACTGCCATAGAGTGCTGCACAAGATGAACACATCATGTTTGCTCCTCTCTTTAACTGAAACATAATTCTCTTGCGCTATCTCTCTGACAACCTTGGACTTTACACCGTATAGCCTTACCTCCTCCCTGAAGTAACGCATTCCCGATTCCCTTGTCTTCCTGTCAGAAGAGACTTTTAGCTCCTTCCTGACTTTTTCAATTATATCATCCATGGGGTGCTCTTATTTTTATTCTTTCTGTTAACCTCTCGATTATTGCCGGTATAGCCAATACGCCTATGTCATATACCACCGGATCACCAATGCCATATCTTAGTTTCACCTCATCTATAAGGCTTTTTCTGATGACAATGATTAAATGACCTTTGTATTTTTCAACCAGTTCGGTCATCCTGCTATCCCACCCTTGTCCCTTTAATTCCATCGGGCCGATCTCATCAACCACCACGATGCTGGTATTTATATTTCTGTCAGGGTCAAGGGCATTAAGCCCGGTCTGATAGCCCTCCCCGATGATGGTAAAACGTTCAAAGCCCTGCCTTATCTGCCTGTTGATGTGTCTGAGGAATGGGGCCCTCGTTCCCGGACCGATATCTACAATGTCATACCCTGTTGTAACCCCCTCCTCCATAATCCTTGGAGCCATAATGCCTCCCACTTCTATGCCCTGGTTTTTTAATGATGCTGTAAGGCTCTCAAGAAAGCGAGTCTTGCCCTCGCCTCTCTCACCTGTTACAATGAATACCATTCTGATTGTTTCCTTAGTCGAGGTCTCATTCTGAAGCCTTGCCTCAACCCTGTCAACCATGCTTCTCAAAATCACCGCAGGGTCGCTGAATGCAGTTTTGAAGTCAGGCATCATGCTTATCATATATGGCAGACTGGCTGTCGAGAGCTCGATGGCAAGAGGCAGCTGTCTGAAGCGGCTCTGGCGGAAAAGATTCCTTATTCTGGGATTGTACAGTTCGGTCCCGAGAGCTGAGAAACCCATTACGATTATCACGGCCCGGAAGTTCATCTGGATACCTATCAGCAATCCCTCAGCCAATGTTCTGCCATCATGCTGCAATGCAGTGAAAGCCACGGCAGACAGTAGTGTAATCAGAATGAAGAAAGTCCAGAATCCAGGTTTTAAAAGCTGTCTCATAACCCGTTTGTACCGCCATGAAAGGATTATTGCTGTGGGGATGACTGTCATGAGCCAGTATGGCCATGTCGTCCTGCCCACTATCCATAGAAGCACTGCCACAATGATGACATCAGAAATGAGCCAAATGATAGAGTAATTAAATGGTTTTCGCGGGCGGCTTTCATTTGTGACTTGTGGTCCAGACTGCCGGCCTCCCTTTTCTTTTGGCATTCGGACCATTCTCCTGCCAGTGCGTATACCTGCCACAGCAGCCGCTGCTCCGAACAGTGCGTATAAAACCAGCAGCACCACCAGTGGAGCCCAGAATGCATCTATACTCAGGTCCAGCTGTTTTGCAGCCCATGAGGTTATGTTTTTGTAGATATCAACCATATTACCACCGTAAAAGATGATCAGGTTGAACACCTTCTGGAAGAGGTTCCATGACATTGCAAGCATCGACCCAATAATAAAGCCGGGGATTGTGCGGCCAAAAATCCTGAGAGCAGATTCAAGCAACAAAGATTCAGCCAGGATGGCTATCATCGGTCCGAAAATTATCGCACTGGGCGACATTGTCTTCATGACAGCACATATAAGTCCGGCTCGCCAGATGAGTCCTTTATCACGCCATAAATGACTCAGCGAGATAAGTATTACAAGACCAATGGCAGTTAGTACGTTTCCGCTGAAAGGCACCCGCAGGTTATGAAGGAAACTTCCGAGCACAATCTCCGCAGCAGCCCATATAGTGCCTGCAATGGATGCCCTGACCCACGTATTGCTTATCTCGGAAACAGGAGACGTCTGACGATATTTTCAGGTTAATGGTTACTGTTCGACTTCCCAGCCGTAATCAATGTACTTCCAGGTGAAGTCATCCTTTCCGAAGGTGACATAAACGAATCCCTCTTCAGACCACATGTAAGGGCCCTTCCACCATCTGCCTGATATGGCTCCGCCGGTGATATAATGGACACCGTCAATATAGATCTCTTCCACTATATGAAGATGACCCTGCAGAACAAGCTTAAGATTGTGGTTTTTAAAGAGGTCTATCACCTCTTTCGAGTTGTAAACAACAAGTGAGGAGTCATTTGCAACTGTTGAGCCGTTTTCTCTCTGGACCATCGCTGAGATGAAAGGAATATGAGTTGAAATGACAATCGGCGTGGATGGATCAGTCTTAACAAGCTCCTCTTTGATCCAGAATATCTGTGCAGAGTCTATCAGCCCGACATAGCCTTCGTTTCCGGTATCTTCAACAGAGTTGATTATCATGAACTTCCATCCCTTGTGCATGAATGAGTAGTATGTCTCGCCGAGCCTCTTCTCGAAAATCTTCTCCCCGTATTCAGGGTGTTCGGGGTCAGCACCGCTGCGTCCGTATAATCCGTAGATCTCATGATTGCCCAGGGTGTTATAGATGGGCATCTCTGCTTTCCTTATGGTTTTCAGGTAAAGGTTGTACAATGAATCGGCCCGGTCATACTGGGCTGCAAGGGCGTCCATAATGAGATCCCCTCCTGCAATTATGAAGTCAGGCTTGAGATCATTGATGGTATCGAGTGCTTTCTCGAAGCCGGCCACAGCATTCAGCTCCGGCTGAAGATGAATGTCAGTAACGAATGCCATGCTGAAGGCATCCTTGTCAGCCTTTTCTCTCTTGCATCCTGCATCGGAGAAAATTAGAATCAAGACAACAATCTTGATTGGAATCAGGTAATAAAAAGTCTTTTTCATTATTCAATTCTTCGTTGTTCAAACCCCTTCCTGAACAGGATCGTTTATTCTGTATGCCTCTATCACTCTCTTTTCTCCTTCACCTCCTTGTACGCTTTTCCCGTGCTCCATGCATATCACCCCCTTGTAATCGCGTGAACGGATGTATTTGAAGATATTCATATAATTTATCTCTCCCGTACCTGGCTCATTACGTCCAGGGTTATCACCAACATGGAAGGCAGCTATCTGGTCCCAGCAAGCTTCTATGTTCGGTATCAGGTTGCCTTCTGATATCTGCTGATGATATATATCCTCAACAATCTTTACCGACGGATTGTTTACTGCGGTACAAATCTGGTATGCCTGCGGCATCTGGGTAAGATAAAGCCCGGGGTGGTCGCGAAGTGTATTAAGTGGCTCTATGACAATGGTAATACCTTCGGGCTCCGCAAACTCTGCACAGTACTTAAGGTTATCAATGACATTCGATCTCTGGTAGTCCGGATGAAGCCTCTCGTCATAACGTCCGGGAACTACCAGGGCAGACTTGAACCCGGTGCGCCTACCAATCTCAATACACTTTTTCATCAGCCCCTCAATCAGCTCTCTTACCTCAGGCTCATTAAGCACAAATGACCTTTTTGAGAAATCGGCATAAAGCACCCAGGGACCCATCATCATCCCAAGCCGCTGCACCTCTTTTGCTATACGATCCTGTTCATCCACAGGCCGCCCGGGGAAACCGTTGTCAAAAAGAGCTGTAAAACCCATGTTGTGCATGAACCTGATCTGATCAACCGGATCTTTGCTCCCGGATAACTCAGGGAAAGAACCCAGTGAGGGTGCATAACGCAGAGTGAAAGGCTTTTCTGCATCGGAAAGACCGGCACGGAGACTTCTTCCTCCCAGTATTGCTGGTGCAGCAAAGAGCGCAACCCCTGCAGCGGCAGCTGACGTGAGAAAGCTACGGCGGGAACTCTTGTTACTCATAATATCTCTTTTTAAGATTAATTCCCTGGTACAGGAACATTCCTTGGAATATCGACTATCCCCATTTCAAATACTTTCGGCCCCAGCTTAAGCTCGGAGTTCATCATCTCATCCCATGTCACTATTTTGCCGGTATATGCCGAAACACGTCCCATGATGCCTGACATCGTTGATATGGCAACGAACTCGGCTTCATTAAGCGGCCTGGCTGTGCGTATGGCAGTAACGAAGTCGATGTGCTCCTGATCATAAGGAGATATGGCAAGGTTGGTTGTCATCTTGCCTTCTGCATCAGGAAGATATCCTTCATATTTCCATATCTCGTTACCTGCCGGGTCCCATATAGTGTTCTGACAGTTACTGGCGCCTTTGGTGCCCTGTATCCACTCCGACACATTATTCTCGCATCCGTTTATCTGGCGGCACATGCTGTGAACATGCATGCCTCCCTCATATATGAAGTCAGTGCTGAAGAAGTCATACTGGTCACCTGTCGGTCTGCGGTGACGGGCTCCCATGGATACTGCAGATACAGGCTTCTTCCCAGTAAACCAGTTTACAACATCAATGTTATGAAGGTGCTGTTCAACAATATGGTCTCCTGACAGCCAGCACCAGTTGACCCAGTCACGGATCATGTACTCCATATCAGACCAGGAAGGATTTGGATCACGGTACCATAGCTGTCCCTGGTTCCAGTAACAGTTTGCAGAGACTATGTCACCTATCATTCCTTCCTGAACCTTAACCCAGTTGGCAACATAATCATGCTGGTGGTGCCTCTGTGTGCCGGTTACTACGCATAGCTCCATACCCTTTGCCTTTTCTCCGGTCGCAAGTATCCGGCGTACGCCCACAGGGTCAACAGCCACAGGCTTCTCCATAAAGACATGCTTGCCGGCACTTATGGCAGCCTCAAAATGTTCAGGCCGGAAGTAGGGGGGAGTTGCGAGCAATACTACATCAACACCCGATTCAATTACTTTCTGATAGGCATCAAATCCCACAAAACACTTCTCGTCAGCTATCTCTATACCGTCCTGAGTCAGCCGCTCACGACAGGAGGTTACTCTGTCGGCCAGCACATCACCCAGGGCTGTGATCTTCAGGTTCGGCCCTGCATTGGCAAAGTTCAATGCAACACCTGTTCCCCTGCCTCCGCAACCTATAAGCCCAGCCTTAAGCTCAGGGCCGTCAGGAGCCTTCTCAGGCATATATGGTGCAACTATCTCTTTTCTTTTAGGAGTAGAGCAGGATGTGATGATTGACGGGACAACAATGCCTGCTGCACCTGCTGCTGCAGCCTTTTCTAAAAAGCTTCTTCTTGAGATACCGGATTTTTTCATGATGGCGTTAAGGTTTTTTCAAAGTTACAATTTATGTTGTCAGTTATCTGTTGTTGGTTGTCTGTTTTTTAAGTCTCTGGTCTGAAGGTCTGAGGTCTGAAGGTCTGAAGGTCACAAGTTTTAAATCGCAAATCGCAAATCGCAAATCGCAAATCGCAAATCGCAAATCGCAAATCGCAAATGCCCCATGCTCCTTGCTCCTTGCTCCATGCTCCTTGCTCCCTGCTCCCTGCTCCCTGCCATTACTCATGCTCAAGAACCACCCTGAACCCCACATGGAAACAGTCAGAGTACCACCATTTGCTTTTAGGCATCTGAGGGTCTGTACGCAGCCAGTCATCTGTACGTGTATGATCACGCGCTGCACTTCTTACTCCTGCTGCTCCGTCACGGTATGAACCTCCCCTTATTACCTTTTCAGTTGTCCCCTCATATGTGTCTGAACAGAACTCGGCAACATTGCCGCTCATGTTCTTCACTCCCCATGGATTGGCCTTAACAGCCGATGGCTCCTGTGTCCTGGAACTACTGTTACCACGGTATATTATAAATGTGCTGATAACAGAAGTGTCTGGTCTGGTCCCGAAGAGGCCTCTTTTTTCAAATTTGTCGGGGTCACCCTCGAAGAAGTATGGTGTTTCTGTACCAGCCCTGCAGGCATATTCCCACTCTGCCTCAGTTGGCAGCCTGTAATTCCTGCCGGTCACCTGCGAGAGCCAACGACAATAAGTTTCTGCAGCATGGTAACTCATTGATATTGCAGGCCGCTGACCCATGCCCCAGTTCTGATCAGGCTTGCCATAGGGTGGTGTAGC
>JALOMO010000052.1 GCA_025455395.1 Bacteroidales bacterium | reverse complement strand
AGTGTAGCCATCTTACTGATATGCACAGCTACAGCCCGTAAGGGCGACATATGAATAACCGCGGGTGGAGTCCGTCACTGACGGACAGAACCCGTGGCAAATGAGATCCCAAACCGCATCCCTGAGCCCTGCCTGGGCGAAAGAGCCTTTTAAAAGACCCTAATCATCAATATTTTGAGGCTTGAAGCTTTCGATGTATAAGGAATCATAATGCCCGTTATGGTCATACAATTCATTTACCCTGGAATACTCCAACCAGCCTCTAATCAGTTCCTGCTTTACTTCAGGAAACATTTCGGAAAGATCTGTGGTTTCACCCGGGTCTTTTTCGATATCATATAGTTGCCATTGCCCTGTGCCATAAGGCTGCGGCAATCGCAGTAATTTCCAGTTTCCTTTCAGGTAAGCTTTCATTTCGAATAATTCGTACCCTATTCCATCTGTTGAATGAACAGTTACCGAATCACCGTCAAGGACTGGCAGGAGTGATTTACCAATCAGCGGACGAATGTCTCTCCCTTTATATTGCATTGGGTATCCGATACCAGTGAGATCAAGTATAGTTGGCATAAAATCTGTTACGTGCGCCAGTCCTTTGTTCCATTGACCGGCATTTTTCATTTTTCCGGGCATCTTCACGATCAAAGGAGCCCTGATCCCTCCCTCGGTGGTAAAACTCTTGAACATCCTGAAAGGAGAGGATGAGGCTTGTGCCCAGCCTGGTCCCATTTCGACATACGAGTTTTGCATTCCGCGATTATCCAGACTATTGTCAAATGTACTCATATATACACCGTCAGCATTCCCTGGATAAGCGTTCGAAAGCGCTCCGTTGGCCCCGTTGTCGGACATAAATACAATCATGCTGTTGTCGTACATTCCCTCTTTCTTCAGGTAATCAAACACCCTGCCTATGCTCATATCGAGGTATTCGAGCATGGCAGCATAAACCTCCATGTCACGGGCAAGCACTATTTTCTGTTCATCCGGAAGAGACTCCCATGCAGGAATAGCAGCGAAAGTCGTGCTTTTTACTTCTGCCGGTACAATACCTAAACCTTTCAGGTTATTAATCCGGAGTTCTCGAAGATTGTCCCAGCCCATATCGAATTTCCCCCTGTACTTTTCGATATACTCCCCGGGTACATGTATGGGGTCGTGAACTGCAGTGTAGGAAACATATGCAAAAAAGGGTTTTTTATCGGCTTTGTTCCTGTCAATAAATATTAGCAACGAATCGGTATAATTCGTTGAGGAATAAAAATCCTCAGGTAGATCAACTTCTTTCCCATTCCTGGTATATGTCATTGTTTGGGGAGGGGCTAAGGATCGCCTGTCAGACCAATGACTTCCGCCGCCATTCCCAAGTGCAAATGCTTCTTCAAACCCACGATAATGGGGATCCATTCCCTCACCCTCACCAAGGTGCCATTTCCCCACCATATAGGTATGATACCCATTCTCAACCAATAATTCGGGAATAGTTACAACCTGGTTGTTAAGGTGTCCGCTATAACCCGGCAGATTTTTAACGTTCAGCGCAGGATAATCCATTTCGCTCATAATACCGACACCGGCAACATGATTGTCGCACCCGGTTAATAATGAGGAACGCGTAGGTGAGCTGGTAGGCTGCACATGAAAATTTGAGAAGAGGAGCCCCTCCTTTGAAAACTGATTCAACACCGGTGTCTGGATATTTCCCCCGTAAGGTCCAATGTCACTAAAACCCAGATCATCTGCAATAATAAAAATGATATTGGGTTTTTCATTATCAGCTGTTGCCCTTTGCTTTACCTTGTTGCAGGATGTAAAAATGATTCCCCCGACAACACTTGCCAGGGTTAATTTCATCACCTGGTAACCAGAGAAAATTTGCTTTTCCATAACGAATATTTCTTATGTGGTAACTTGCAATAAAAATACTCAATTATTCTGCTTCGGGAATTTCTCTATCCCCGCTAACAGTGTGTCAGTTGAATCTATTTTCATAAAACCGACAGGCAGAAAATGATCGATGAAATAAATAAATATCTTATCGTAAGATTTGACATTAAAACATTCCTGAATCAATAAAACTTACATTACCCATCTCAAATATCAAATATATTAAAAAAGTAAAATGGGTTTAATCAGGTATATATAAAAACAAATCCCTCATATTCAATAATATGAAGGATCTATTTCGTAGCCCCACCAGGAATCGAACCTGGATTTCAGGTTTAGGAAACCCGCGTTCTATCCATTGAACTATAGGGCCTCGCGTTTGCAGGCGCAAATGTAAATCATTTTTCCTTTACTGCCAAAAAATCAGCAGCCGCCGGCAGGCTTCTTCTTTGCCTTGGCCGTCACCGGAGGTTTAACAGCCTTGACTGTCGGGGCATCACCTGTTGCAGATACCACGCCTCCGCCACCCAGTGCCGCGGCAGCGCTCTTGCGGAAGTCGTACTTCGCAAACTCCTCATTGGGGCTGGTCTGCGCGGGCTCTGTGGCGGCAAGGATGTTCCCGAACCAGTAGTTAAGGCCTCCTTCAAGGACATAATTATTCTCGTAACCCAGCTGTCTTGTTATCATCCAGGCCTGGTTGGCATATACCGAGCCATTTGAATAGAAGACATTCATGCGCGCATCCTGGTTTAGAAGGTCGGTGTATTCATCGGCAAGAAGGTTACTGAGAGGCACATTGATTGACCCCGGCAGGCTGAATGCATCAAACTCCTCAGGTGTGCGGACATCAATGAGCTGCAGCGAAGGGTCATTCTGGACCAGCATGTCAGCAACAACATCGGGTGAGATAAACTGTACACCTGCACCAGCTTCCTGCAACAGTTCGTCAGCAGTAAGCCTGAAATGCTTTGTCTTGTCAGGTGGTACAGCAGCAATTATGATCCCCAGCGGGATTATAATCAGGGCTAGTAATTTCAGTGATTTCATGATATTATATTTTTACGTATTAGTATTCTTCCCTGGGGAATTTTTTCTCTGCCCATTCGGCCACATAAAACATGCCAAGGGCGATAACTATCAGGAAGAGGCCGAAGAGGCCGTCAGACATGCCAAGCTTCTCGCTTACCTTTGGTTCACCCAGGTATTTTGCGAAGTACATCTTCTCCCACCATCCGTATGTGAAGGCGAAGCCATAAACGCCAATAAACAGGCCTCCGATGAATACCATGGCATCTATCTTGCCAATAGCTGCTCCGCAGAAGCTTGTTCCCGGACAGAAGCCTCCCATGATAAAGCCAGCGCCCATCACTACGCCACCAACGATTGCTGATGTCAGGTAGGTAGGGTTGACATATATAAGGTCAAGATCTACCCAGCCGAAGAGACTCATAAATAGCAGTCCGAGCATTGCTGTTACTGCTGCTGTAAAAAAGACTTTGAGAACCACGGTGTCATAACCGTAGAAGACGCCTGCCAGTTTGCGGCTTGATGAGAAGCCCGAGCTCTCGAGTACCCAGCCGAAGGCAATGCCGATGAAGAAGGCAAGGAGAAAATTTGTGTTCTCCGAAATGATTTCATAAGGTGCTAATGGTCCCATTTTTTCTCCTCTCTTTTAAATCCAGTTTTTCCTGAAGAAATATGCCAATGCGAAGGCAGTACCGAAAATTCCCATCATTGTGACGAACCCTCCCAGTGAGAGTACTGCCATGCCACTCAGTGCGGACCCGCTTGTGCAGCCCCTGCCAAGCTGAGAGCCGAAGCCGAACAGTATGCCGCCGGCAAGAGCAAAGATCAGCCGGCGTTTTGAGGTTATCTTCGGCGAGTGTTCGACCTTAAGCTTCAGGCGGCCGGCCAATGCTCCTGACAGAAAGCCTCCGACAATTACTCCCATCATCTGGAAGACAAGCCATGACTTCATCGGGCTGCCACTGTGCGATTCGGCATATTCAGACATGAACGGCATGGTGCTGACAGCATCTTTGTCAACCACCTCAATGGTAGTGGCGACAACACTCTTGATGGCGCCGCTGGCGCCCAGACCCCTGCCTGATATGAAATTTGCTGCAAGCAGCACCAGGCCCAGGAGCACCCCGCCGAGATAGGGATTGAGGTATTTCCTGCTCCTCACTGTGTTTTGATTGTTGCTCATATTGTTTTTTTGTTATTGTGATCAGTATAACCACCGGCTCACCTGGCCGGCAAAGACAAACACAAAACGAAACATCAGGCTTCCGAAGAGAACCAGCAACCCGGGTATAACTGCCGGTATGTGGTAGCCTCTAAGCTCCATCAGATCAAGTGACGCGGGAAGGATAATACCCAGGAATACTACAAAGATCCAGAATACCATCGTGTACCCGCCACCGAGAAAGAGCTCAGCTGCCTCTATCTGTACCTGTGTGCTCGCAAGGAAACCCATGAACATGTGCACGATCAGGAATAGCTCCACCCCCAGTATGATAAGGTCTATCCTTGTAAAAAGCAGCCTCTCTTTTTTGTCTTTTGAACCCAGAACTATCGATGCGGCTCCTGCTGAGAGTCCTGAGGCCAGAAAGAGCGGACCCAGCACAGATGTGTTCCATAAAGGCCTGGCGTTGAACGCCGAGAGAAGAATACCAGTGTAAATACCGGTAATGACAGCATAGATAAGAATAACCCATGCCAGCACCTTCTTGTACTTATTGAAGAAGCTCTCCAGGTTAATCAGCCACCTGTACCTCCAGTCCCACCCTGGAAAGAACTCTCTTATATGAAGGGCGCACCATATCACTGATGCTGTTGTAATAACAAGCAGCGTCCAGGCGCCCCATGACATTGGTGACTCCAGCCTGATTGCCGTGTAGAGCTGCCAGAAGAAGGCCTTGTGCCGCAGGTCAAAGAAAAGGGCGGCAAGGCCCACAATGAGTGCAACAGGAGCAATGAAGGGGATCCTCCTGACTGCAGTGCGGTATTCATTCTCCTTGCCCATGAGATAGAACAGCGCGGCAAAAAAGAGTATGCCTGCTGCAAGACCTCCGAGGAAGAGATAAAGAGGAATCGGCCAATGCCATATATGCAGATGGGGATCAACCATCATGTTCTCTCTTCCGCTTATAATAAGCTCTTCATTCATCTTCTTCTCAGATTAGGAAATACAACTCAGGTTTTGTTCCCGCCTCCGGGATGAGGGTCTTGTACTTACGTTTCTTCAGTATGATGCTGACATCGCTGTTGGGGTCATCAAGATCGCCGAAGTACATACACTTTGTAGGACATACTGCCACGCAGGCCGGCTTCATACCCTCTCTCACGCGGTGTATACAAAAGGTACATTTATCAACATATCCTTTCGGATGCGGATAGCGTGCATCATAGGGGCATGAGGCGATACATGCGCCGCAGCCGATGCATTTATTGGGTTTGACAAGTACAATGCCTCCCTCGGCAATGTGGCTTGCTCCTGTCGGACAGCATCTGACACATGGGGCGTTGCCGCAATGGTTACACCTCTCAGACCTGAGCTCAATCTCCAGCTGCGGATAGGTGCCGTCCATCACCTCAACCACCCAGTCACGGCAGTAGCCGATAGGTACATCGTTCTCTGTCTGGCATGCTACGACACAGTCGCTGCATCCGACACATTTTTTCGTGTCAACAGCCATTGCGTATCTCATGATGCCACCTCCTCTTTAGCAAGGTCAGTAATAAAGGTCACGAAGTTACCACGCATGCCGGTGCCTCCCATTATCGGGTCAACCAACACTTTTGTTATCAGGTTGGTGTCACTGGCGCCTTTTCCGTAGCATCGTCGCAGCTTCTTCTCCTGATGACCGAAACCGTGAACCATATATACCGAATCCCACCTGATCCGCTCTGTAACACGTACTTTTATTGGAAACTCAGAACGCTTTCCATCCTGATTAACAAGATGAATGTACTGACCGGTGCTCAGCCCCCACTCTTTTGCCACTCTCGGGTTTACCCAAACACTGTTTTCATCCATGAGATCCGTAAGGTTGGGGTTATTGGATGTACGGCTGAAGGTATGCATCGGGGCTCTCCCGTAATTCAGCCTGTAATAGCCGACCGGGGGCTCTTCATGTTTTGTATAGACGGGCATCGGGTCAAACCCTGCCTCTGCAAGCAATGTTGAATAGAGCTCTATCTTTCCCGAACCGGTATAAAACTCTACCTCTTCATCAGGATAAAAATAGAGGTCATCGGCAGTACGGTCAAAGGTCTTTACCCCGATCTTCATCATCTCTTCCAGGCTGCTTCCCACCTGCTTCAGCTGCCAGTCGAGCTGATCTTCTATCTTTTCAAAGGGGAAATAATCTATTACCCCCAGTCTCTTTGCCAGCTCCCTGGCCATCCAGAAGGCGGGTTTTGTGTCGTACATAGGTTCGGCTGCCGGAGCCCTGAGGGCTATTTGCGGTTTTCGGTGCTGGACGACCCTCAGGTCATCATAACGCTCAAGATATGTGCATTCGGGCAGAATGACATCGGCATAGCCCGTTATCTCCATCGGCATAGTGTCAATGACAACCAGCAGGTCGAGTTCCTCTATCGCTCTCAGGGTGTTCGCCTGGTTGGGAAGCGTCTCCATCAGATTGGTGCCGTTGACGATCCATCCCTTGAACTGACAGTTACGGCTCGGGTCAGGGACACTGGCGTCACATACGCCGTTGGCAAGTACAGTATCAGCGAGCTTGTAGAGATCGGGGAACTCTGTCCTCCACGTTCTTTTAGGCGTCGGGTAGGGCGGATGGATTACCTCGGGCAGCTCGAATGTTTCGGGGCGGAAGAATCCTCCCCTTCTACCCCAGGAGCCAAGAAGAGCATTAAGGATAGCCACAGCCCTCAGACGCTGGGTGTCATCGCCATACCAGGTAACATGCCGGCCGGGATGAACGATAACCGCCGGAGCGGCATTGGCCATCTCGCGGGCTGTCTCGCGTATTACTGTCGGATCAATTGTCGTTATGCCATAGGCCCACTCCGGGGTCAAGTTCCTGACATGCTCCTTCAGGTATTCGAACCCGAAGGTGTACTTCTCAACATAAGCCTTGTCATAGAGCTCCTCGCTGATGATGACGTTCATCCATGCCAGCAGCAGCGCCATGTCGGTTGCAGGCTTAATGGGCAACCAGTATTTTGATTTGCCGGCAGCAGTGGAGAAACGGGGGTCGACTGTGATAATTGTGGCCCCCTTGTCAATAGCGTCAGACATCTCCTGTACCTGCCCGTTATGCATGTTCTCTCCCAGATGACTTCCAATAAGTACAAGACATTTTGTGTCACGGATATCAAGACGTTCAGGACTATCGAGGGCCTCGCCGAAGGTTGCCTGAAATGCCACCTCACGCGGACCGCGGCACTGTGCATAAGAAGGGGCTGCCACATGAGGCGACCCCAGCGCACGAAGCAGGGTAGAAAAATATTTCCCTCCCGAACCGTGGGTAAAGAGTGCTATACATTCCGGACCATGCTCGGCAGAGATCTTCTTTATCTTCTCCGTAATATAGTCGAACGCCTCCTCCCATGATGCCTCCCTGAAACTCTGCGTGCCACGCTCATCAGTGCGTATCAGTGGTTTACGAAGACGGTCTTCATCATGATACATCCCGACACCTCCGGTACCGCGCGGACAGAGCCGGCCGTTGCAGTTAAGATCTTCCGCATTACCGGTAATCTTCTTTATCGCCCCGCCTTCATCCTTATAAACCCATCCCGCACACTTCCAGAAACAAACTTCGCAGTATGTGGGAGTGCGCCTGTTCAGAGCCGCCAGGGTAGCCTTCTGACCCTCAGTCAGCTCCGAGGCCAACAGCCTGAAGCCGGTCGCCCCGGCTATCACTGCCCCTGCTCCAACAGCTGAAATCCTGATGAATTGCCTGCGTGTAGCCATCTATAATGTTGATTTTGTGTGTTTTATGAATATATCGAAATATCTATATATTCCTGCATAAGAAAAAGCGAAAGTATTGTTTTTTTATTAACAGTAGATTTTAATATGATTTTTATCATTATGAACTAATGTTCATAATTACTATCTTTGTACGATAAAATTGCACATAAAATTCTTAAAATAAAATAGAGGGTGGCAAGACCAAGGAGAAAAAGATGTGTATCAGGACTACCCATGGTAGAGGGCTTTAAACCTGTCGGTATACCTATGAAGGAGCTTTCAACTGTCACTCTTTTATTTGAGGAGTATGAGGCCATCAGGCTGTGTGACTACCTGGGTCTCAGACAGGAGGAGGCAGCAGCAATGATGAAGGTATCGCGGCCTACTCTCACCAGGGTCTATGAAAAAGCACGCCGGACCGTTGCCACAGCATTTGCCGAGGGTAAGGCAATGATTATCGAAGGGGGTGATTACCAGACTGAGGGAGATTGGTCCCGATGTCCGCGTTGCAGGAGAGCCGTCTCCGGAAGCCAGCATATTGCAAAATGCGGGCTGTGTGAAACCAGCGAAAACAAGAAATCAACTTAATATTCAGAGAAAATGAAAATTGCACTTCCTACCAGAGGAAATTTTATCGACGACCATTTTGGTCATTGCGATAGCTATACGGTATTTAAAATCAACGAAAATGATGAGATTGAAAGCCGTGAGACCATAAGAGCAGAAACCGGCTGCGGGTGTAAATCGGGCATTGCAGCGGTACTTAAAGAGAAAGGTGTTGAAGTAATGCTTGCAGGTAACATGGGTGACGGAGCCGTGAATGTGCTTCAGCGTCATGACATAGCAGTATTCCGTGGCTGCAGGGGTGATGTTACCGAGGTTACCATGGCATTTCTGCGAGGTGAACTGAATGATTCAGGGGTATCATGCTCACACCATCACGGTGAAGGCGGGCATGGTCATCAGTGCAATCACTGACCATAGGAGAGTCAGGCAAGTTTTTTGTATTTAATTCTGACAGGCCCGGCGGTGCCTGTGCGTTTATGATAGTTCTCCTCATACTCAGAGTAATCGCCTTCGAACCATACAACCCTGGAGTCGCCCTCAAAAGCCAGTATATGTGTGGCGACGCGGTCAAGGAACCACCTGTCGTGTGATATTATCACAGCACACCCGGCAAAATTCTCCAATCCCTCTTCAAGAGCACGGAGAGTATTTACATCAATATCATTTGTGGGTTCGTCAAGCAGCAGCACGTTGGCTCCGCTTTTCAGTGTGAGAGCCAGGTGCAGTCTGTTTCGTTCACCGCCTGAAAGCACCCCGCACTTCTTCTCCTGGTCGGCCCCGGTGAAGTTGAATCGTGCGGCATAGGCTCTTGCATTGACAGGGCGATTACCTACCATGACTTCGTCAACTCCTCCGGAGATGACTTCGTAAACGCTCTTTTTAGGATCAATATCGGCGTGTGCCTGGTCGACATACCCCAGTGTGACTGTCTCGCCCACCTCGAATGTCCCTTTGTCAACCGTCTCCTGGCCCATGATCATGCGAAACAGTGTTGTCTTGCCTGCTCCGTTGGGCCCGATGACGCCCACTATACCGTTTGGAGGAAGGTTGAATTCAAGATCCTCAAACAGTATTCTGTTGCCAAATGCCTTTGTAACTCCTTTCCCCCTTATCACCTTATCACCCAGCCTTGGGCCGTTGGGGATGAAGATCTCCAGCTTCTCCTCTTTCTGTTTCACATCCTGGTTCAGGAGGTTTTCATACTGGCTGAGTCGGGCTTTTGACTTGGCATGCCTTGCTTTTGGCGACATTCTGACCCACTCAAGCTCGTGCTCGAGTGTCTTCCTGCGTTTAACATTTCCCTTCTCCTCAAGCTCAAGTCTTTTTGTCTTCTGTTCAAGCCATGAGGTGTAGTTGCCTTTCCAGGGGATGCCTTCTCCACGGTCAAGTTCGAGGATCCATCCTGCCACATTATCAAGAAAATACCTGTCGTGGGTTATGCATATTACTGTACCCTTGTACTGCTTGAGGTGTGTTTCGAGCCACTGTATGCTTTCGGCGTCGAGGTGGTTTGTCGGTTCATCAAGCAGGAGGACATCAGGCTCAAGCAGCATCAGGCGGCATAGTGCCACACGGCGCCGTTCGCCGCCGGAGAGGATATTTACAGGTGTTGCCGGATCGGGGCAACGCAGGGCATCCATGGCCCGTTCGAGCCTGTGCTCCAGGTTCCAGCCGTCAAGGGCCTCGATCCTCTCCTGCAACTCAGCCTGCCTGTTCATAAGCTTCTCCATGGCAGCAGGATTCTCATACACCTCCGGCTCACCGAAACGCAGGTTTATCTCCTCATACTCCTTCAGTGCCGTGACAACAGGTGCTGCTCCCTCTTCCACTATCTCACGTACAGTACGACTCTCATCCATAAGAGGATCCTGTGCAAGATGCCCCACAGTGTAACCGGGCGAGAATACCACCTCTCCCTGATACTCCTTTTCAAGCCCGGCGATGATCTTCAACAGTGTTGACTTACCTGATCCGTTGAGACCGATAATCCCAATCTTGGCCCCAAGGAAAAAGGAGAGTGAAATGTCTTTTATTACCTGCTTGTGAGGAGGGTAGCTCTTGCTGACCCTGAACATGGAAAAAATGATTTTCTTATCGTCTGCCATAACAAATCGCTTTGGAGACGACAAAAATAATCATTTTGCTGCGTCGGAAAAATTTCTCTGACTATTGTGCCGGATGGCTCTCCCTGCAACCTTTGTCGAAAAGTACTGTGGTTTCAGGTTGTACGAGCACCCATATGATATAGACCCCTTTGAGGGTACCGATTGGAATGTTCATCAGACCCAGGCCGGCCATGACAAGGGTAAGGACCCTGCCCCAGTTCTTACAGCTCAGCAGACCTATTCCTCCTGCCACAATTGCGACACCTATGAGTGCAAAAAGCGTAATAATCGGAACTCCGACTATACCAAGCACCTTCATCGCTGTCGGGTCATCGACAAACTGGTCAACGAAGCCAAAAGCAAAGGCTACAGCCAGAGCAGCTATAAGGTTAATTGATCCGAAAACTATCTGCAGAATTGCCGCAACAGTGACATGCTTCTTCATTTTATTCTCTTCCATGGTATCTCTTTTTATTGGTTTCTAATCACTCTGCTTAAATGACTCTAATTTAATAAAAATGTTGCACAGCGCCATATAATACATTTTCATAACTTTGCCCAAAATTATCCATGATGAAAAGGAAGCTTGCCTACACTGCTGCCGTACTGTTGACCATATGCTCTTTCACGGCATGTGATATGATCGGAGGAAACTGCCAGATATGTCAGCTTAACTCATATGAGAACGGAAACCTGATCTCATCGGTGAATGAGGCAGAGTATTGTGATGATGAGTTACTCGCCATAAAGAATACCGGGCCCACCACTGTTAACGGGGTAACTACCAAGTGGGAGTGCCGCTGATCAGTATCTTATTCCTACCATAGCAACGTCATCGACCTGGGGAGCATTTCCGCGCCACTCCTCAAAGGCTTCATCCAGTCTCTCCCCCTGTTCCATCATAGGCAGTTGTGATATTATGACCAGTTTTTCCTTCAGGCGAGATGAGAGAAACTTCTTCTGTTCCGGCCCTCCGAACTGATCGCAGTAACCATCCGTGAACATATACAGGCAGTCTCCCTTCATGAGGTTTATTACCTGCTTGCAGAATGGTTGCATGGAATAGTGAATTGAAACAGGCATCTTATCGCCTCTGTATTGGATAAGCTCATCGCCTCTTACAAGTATCAGAGGTATGTTTGCCCCGGCAAAGTAGACCGTGTCTTTGCTGAAGTCTATAGTGCAAACCGCCATATCAAGGCCGTCCTTGACCCGGTCATCCTCTTCCGACTGTTTGAGTGCCCTTATAATCTCATCACGCAATTCATTCAGTATTATGTCAGGCTCAACAATATCCTTTACATTGATGATCTCATTGAGAAGTGTGACGCTGAGCATGCTCATAAAGGCCCCTGGCACACCATGTCCGGTACAGTCAGCCACAATAATAACTTCCAGGTTATCCTTCGATGCTACCCAGTAGAAGTCTCCGCTGACGATGTCAAGTGGCTTATAAAGCACAAAATGGTCAATCCGGTCAGTGAAGAGCTCTATTGAAGGAAGGAGAGCTGTCTGAATACGCTTTGCATAGAGTATTGAATCAGTGATATGTTTCTTCTGGTATGCGATCTGATCTCTCTGCACCTCCATTTCATCTCTCTGCCGTGATATCGTTTCATTCTTTTCTTCCAGTTTCCTGTTCGCCTCTCTTTTTATCCTGTAACTCCTGAAGATATAGTAAGCAACCATCGCCAGCAGGAGCAGGGCAATAATGAAGAACCACATCAGAAGCTTCTGTTTCTCAATGGCTTCAAGTTGTACCTTAATAACCTGATCCTGCGAGAATATCTGTTCCAGCTGGGCATTGATACGCTGCACCTGGATGGATATATCCCTCTTCTGAAACTCGAGTGTGTCGCGCTGAAGTCTGGCTTCCTCCATCTGCCCGGCTATCAGCGCTTTCTGGGTGGTTATCTCTTCCCTCTGACTCTCTATCTGCCCTGCCTGACGATCGATTTTTACAAGCTGGTCGTTTATCTGAGAAAGTTGTCTTGAGAGCATCTCCTCCTTCTCCATCAATGTCAGCTCCCTATCCTTCACCTCCATGTCGAGTGAGTCGAGTATTGCTTTCTGTGCCGCAATCTGCCTCTTCTGCGCTTCTATCTCCTCACTCGCCCTTATGAACAGCTCTTCCCACTCTTCTCTCGATTTGACTGCCTGAAAGAGGATATTTGGATTAACAGAAAGCCCTGCGGCGGTTATCAACTCATCGTTGGCTTCAAACCTCAGCTTTCCCTCTCGGGTAACAACAAAATTTATCATTGACTCCCTGAAAGGGTAACCTTCTGTAAGCAGGAGGGTCTTCTTGCCTGCGATGGCACTGCTGACCCTGTCTGCCCTGAACCCCCTGGCCCTGTTGACGAACAGTACCTCGGTATATCTGATTGCATCTTCATTGCGGAAAAGAAGTATATGCACCGGCCTGTTCTGTATCTGAGGCCTCTGGTTTCGCAGCCGACCCAATTCAAAAAAAAGGTCAGTTGTGTCGTCGAGGACACCTATCCTGAAGACCGAAGTGTCTCTGAATTCCTTTCCGAAATCAACATACTGAGAGAGATCGAAGATGAAAACAGCCCTGGTGGCGTTATCAAACGAGGACTGTCCGGAGAGAGGTAAAATTGCCTGGAAAAAGAACAATAAGACCAAAGGAATCTTATTGATTTGCAGAGCCTTATTCATATTTGCCAGATATTTCACACTAATTTCGCAGTATTTTTCAATTTTCGCCGGATAATCCTGTTTAATGTTAAAAAAATGTTGTTAACAATTTAATTGTTGATGTTGATATTTGGGAAAAATATGTCTAATCTTGCTTACTCCCGCCGGATACTTTTACACAGAAGTCGGACAACTACCTCCGGGTTTATTTTATAACGATGCTGGATATTACAGGTAAAAGAATTGCGATTGTTGAAGATGACATAGCGTCATTGAAGTATTACGAGACACTGCTCCGGGAGACCGGAGCTACTGTTACGATTTTCCGAAACGGCAGGGAATTTGTCGAGGCTATCAATTCAGGCAATTCCGGTTTTGACCTGGTCTTCATGGATTTTCTTGTCCCGCTTGTCAACGGAATTGACTGCACGAGAGCGTTCCGCCAGATAAACCGGTCCTCACCGGTAGTACTAGTCACAGCATATTATTCCGAACAAACGAAGAACGAAGCATATATTGCCGGATGTACGGAATACAATCTTAAGCCCATCTTTCCGGAAAAGATCTTTATGATCCTCGAGAAGTACCTCGCTCCGAGACCGGCATACCAGCTGAACGATTGACTCCCGGAAGGGATAAAAATTTCACTTACAGATAATTAAGAGTTGTTATTGCGCTGCTGCCATATACCTGGTATAGAGCTCGCTGAGTGTCTTGTTTAGCTCTTCTGCCATCGTTACTTCGCCGTTGTCAAAACATGTCTGCAGAACCTGAGACACGATCTGCAGTCCCTGCCCGGTCTCTATCGATGCCCCGGAAGCCATGTAAGGCCGCTGGCTAAGAAAGTAGCCCGTTCGCTCAAAATAGTATTCTGCAACCTCCCGGGCAAGAGAGACAGCTTTTTCTCTGAGACCGGCAGCAAACATTGAAGTTATTATATCGGATATGTAAATATCATATCCCAGCTTGGAGACAGGGAACAGCTCCATGCACCTGTCAAGCACCCGGGCTGCCCTGACCGTATCACCTTCCGCAGCAAGCTCTGATGCCAGCCTTGCATACACAAGTCTCGATCTGGTGACAGTAAGGGTGCGTTTATGGTAATAGTCAATATATACATCGGGATCATTCGCCCCGCCCCAGACAAACTTGTTCATCAGGTTGTCATAGAGTATTTCATTATCGGTTCTGCCATAGGAAAACCAGCTTTTGTTCTCGCTCTTTATCGGAACCAGCCTGTAAGCCAGACCCTCGAGCTGGAAATATTCCTCGAGTCCGAAGGCGTCATTGTGATACCCTGTGACAAAATAGATTGGCCTCTCCCAGTTATTGTTTGCCAGCATATCGATGATAATAAGCTGACTCTTTACAATCCAAGATCCCTTTAGGTTTATATCGATATATGGCACTATTTTGTCGGCGTCCTCAGGCCTGACCGTCCCATTGGCGATCACTGCGGCAGAATCAACCGGGATACGAATTGTACGGGTTGGAATATAGTATATATCTTCACCATACAGAGATAGCTTGGAGACGGCGCTGCCGCTGTTGATGAAGCTGATCACCTCGGCAGCCGTTGCCGGTTCCTTAATCCTCTCGTAGATTGCCACCTGGTTATTGATGCCGTCGTAGTACATACTTTTCGGAAGGCTTATCGGGAGCGGATCTGAGGTATATGTCTTCTTCTTCATCTGGTCAATATACCAGTCAGTATTCAGCAGCATAAGGTTGCAGACACGTACGTCAGTGCGCATACCTTCAACCTCCTGTGCGTACCAGAGAGGGAAAGTGTCGTTGTCGCCATTTGTTAATATGATTGCATTCGGAGCACACGAGTTAAGATAGTTGAAGGCAACGTCACGTGCCAGGTATCTTCCTGACCTGTCATGGTCATCCCAGTTCTCCGATGCCATTACGACAGGTACGGCAATAAGGCAGATGAGTGAGGCGGTTATAGCCGAGACCTTTTCGCCGGCCACCCTGCGCAACAGTTCATAGAGTGCCAGCACTCCCATCCCTATCCATACAGTAAATGCATAGAATGATGCCGCATAGGCATAATCTCTTTCCCGGGGCTGGTTTGGATACTGGTTAAGATAAACGACTATCGCCAGCCCTGTCATAAGAAAAAGCAGCATTACGATCCACCAGTTCCGCACATCACGGTTGAAATGCCAGAGAAGGCCGGCGAAACCCAGCAGTAGGGGAAGCAGCAAATATGTATTGCGCGAGGGATCATTCCTCATGTCATCAGGCATTCCTGAAACAGTGCCTGTCCGGGGGGCGTCGAGGAACTTTAAGCCCGTGATCCAGTTACCGTTGACCGGTCCTCCGTAGCTCTGTACATCATTCTGTCTTCCGCTGAAATTCCACATGAAATACCTGAAGTACATAAATCCTGCCTGGTATTCAAACAGGAATCTCAGGTTTTGGCCAAAGGTAGGTACGCGCAGGGTGGTGGCTTCCCCTGTCTGCGGATCATTGACTTTCAGGGGCTTGCCCTTTGTTCCGACATATTCTTCATAGACCTTTTCGTGCTCTGCCTGGTCACTCCACATCCGGGGAAAGAGAGTCATAAACCTTTCATCATACTTTCTGATGGTCTCGCGGTTGGTGATTTTATATTTACCGTCAACAGGATTATATGTGGGTTTTCCCTTTTCATAATCAGTCACAGGAGCATTGTAATAGGGACCGTAGAACAGGGGGCGCTGTCCGTATTGTTCGCGGTTCAGATAATAAAGCAGGGCAAAAGGATTAGACGGGTCGTTTTCATTCATGGGTGGCTCTGCCACTGATCTTATGACTATGGTAGCAAATGAGCTGTATCCTATGAGGATGACAAGCAGTACCGTCATTACGGTATTCAGTGCTGCGCGGTTATTTACGGTAAGGAACCATGCACCCCATACCATACCTGCCAGGATCACAATATCAAGCAGCAGTTTGCCGGAAAGCAGCCATATTCCGGAGAGAAGAAGGGTCATGGCAGTAAGTACAAAACCTCGTCTGCCATCGGTATGGGTAAAGGTATACCATACAGACAGTACCAGAGCGGTGATCAGCAGAATAAGATGAATGTACATGCCGCTGTTAACGGGCATCCCGATGGTATTGACAAAAAAGAGGTCGAATCGGGATGTAACTGTAAAGATTCCGGGAATTATCCCATACATTATAAGGACAAGGAGTACTACCGAAACGATTATTGAAACTGCAAATCCTTTCCATGAAAAGGGGTATTTTTTGAAATACCATACAAACACAATAGCCGGAATTGCAAGCAGGTTAAGCAGGTGTACGCCAAGTGAGAGCCCCATCATAAATGCGATGAGAATTATCCATCTGTCGGCAAATGGTTCTTCTGCCACATCCTCCCACCGGAGTATTGCCCAGAATACCACGGCTGTGAAGAGTGAAGAGGAGGCATACACCTCGCCCTCCACAGCAGAAAACCAGAAGGTGTCTGAGAAGGCATAGGCCAATGCGCCGGTAATTCCGGCACCGAGTACGGCGATCACCCTGCCTGCCGTATAGTCAGCCTCCTGTCTGAGGAAAATCCGTCTGGCAAGGTGCGTTATAGTCCAGAAGAGGAAGAGAATTGTCAGTGCGCTGGCCAGGCCTGACATTGCATTTATCATCATCGCGACCCGTGAGACATCACCGCCTGCGAAGTTGGCAAAGAAGCGTGCAACGATCATGAAGAGTGGTGCCCCGGGTGGATGACCTACCTCAAGCTTGTAGGCAGAAGCGATGAACTCGCCACAGTCCCACAGGCTGAGGGTGGGCTCGAGCGTTAAAAGGTATGTTACCGCTGCGATGACAAAAGCAGTCCATCCCAGTATATTATCCCAGATCCTGAATTTTTGTCTCATATTTCTCTTTTTCCCGTCAGGGGTTAGACCGCACGAAAATAATAAGATTTTAGCGGTAAGCAGAAGATATTGGCCATTTTTGGTATTTTTGAACAAACCGACGTGCATGAGAAAGAGTCTCTTACTGTTTCTTGTCTCTCTCCTGGCTGCAGGAAGGATAACTGCCCAGTACTATGAGACGGGCCAGGATCCGGCTTCAATCAGGTGGAATCAGATAAGGACGGAACACTTTCGGATCATCTATCCGCGTGATTTCACAGCAATGGCTCAGAATTATGCAGTTCTGTTGGAAGAATCATTCAGCAAGGTCTCGAAGCTTTATCCCGGAGTAAAGATTAACATTCCTGTTATCATGCATAACCACTCTATGTCGTCAAACGGTTATGTCTCATGGGCTCCCCGTCGCATGGAGCTCTATCCCCTGCCAGGGCAGACAAACCTGCCTTCTGACCCTGCCGGACTGCTTGCGATGCATGAGGCGGTCCATGTGGCACAGCTGGGATCACTCAATAAGGGGGTGACACGTTTCCTCTCTCTTCTTTTTGGTGAACAGATAATAGGTGCCAACGCTCTCATGATACCATCATGGGCTTTTGAAGGCGATGCGGTATATGCAGAGACACTTTTTACCCCGTCAGGGAGGGGCCGGAGCAATGTGTTCCTTCAGAGAGCCAGGGCCCTGACCCTAAGCCAGCAGGGTATTTACGGGTATGACAAGTTGTTATCAGGATCATACAGGGACTTTACTCCGGATCAATACGTATTCGGTTACCTGATGATGAACAGCATGCGCCGGCAAAGTGAGAATGCATGGCCAGATGCCATGGATGGTGCGGCACGGATGAAGATATTCAACCCTGTCAACAGAAGCCTGAAAAAAAATATCGGCTTTACCAAGAAGAGCCTCTATGACAGCACCTTCAGCAGCGCTGCAATGCAATGGAGCAGGGCAGAAAATGAAATACCATTCAAAGAGTATCCCATTATCAGCAAGGAGGGAAAAAGGGACTACGTCTCTCACTATCTTCCGCACAGTATTGATGAGGACAATATTCTGTCACTGAAGACATCACTTTCGAACCCGCAACGACTGGTAATTACCAACACCAGTGTAGGGACAGAACATGTCCTGACCACCACCGGATATATATATCCTTATATTATTTCCTATTCGAACGGTACTATAGTATGGTCAGAACTACACACTGATCCACGATGGGATAACCGTGAATACTCGGTAATAAAGAAAATGGATGTTACAGGCGGGGCAGTCACGCAACTCACTTTCAGGTCACGCTGCGAGGCCCCTGACCTCTCACCTGACGGGACGATGATAGCAGCCGTTGCAACGGAACCCGACCTGAGCTATTCACTGATCTTCATTGACGCTTTCAGCGGAGAGACAAAGATGAATGTTGCCACACCGGGCAATATAATAATACAACGACCGGCATGGACCTCTGACGGTCAGGGTGTTACCGTGGTGACGCTGAGTGAGGAGGGTGAAGGTATCAGGACTTATTATCCGACTGGAAAGAGGTGGGTTGTGAACAGCCCGGAGTCGGTTGATGACATCATACAGGCAGAAATTCATGGCGATACTCTTCTATGGCTGGCCCAGGGTGACGGCTCAGATAACATTTACCGCACTACACCAGACGGTGCTACAACAAGGCTGACCGGATCGCGTTTCGGCATTTCAGGCTTTTCTGTTTCAGGTAATCAAATACTAATATCAGACTATACTGTCAAAGGATTTGGCATCGCCCGCGTAAACGCCGGTGCAATGGAGGATAGCTGCCAAATAAACAGGACTCCTGTGCTGCCTGAGACTACAGGTATCAGCCAGACCGAAGAGACGGTTTCTGACGCTGAGCAAATATCAGCACCCGTCCCCTACAGGAAGATGTCACACCTCTTTAACTTTCACAGCTGGTTCCCCTTTTATGCAGACATTGACGAGCTGCAGGCAGACCCTACTGCAATAAGTCCGGGACTGACTCTGCTTTCACAAAACCACCTGAGCACCCTCATAACCTCGGTTGGCTATGAATATTCTGATAACCGCCACCACATTCATTCAAATATAGAGTGGAGGGGATGGTACCCGGTTGTCGAAGCCGACATCAGCTACGGCGGTGACCCGATTATATCAAAAGCATCAGATGTAACCGCTGAACCTGATGATATTGAGCCTGCTATGAATCTGAATATAAATGTCTCTCTACCGCTTAACTTTCCATATGGTAAATTCAGACAGACATTTATGCCGGCGATCTATATTAATTATAGAAATAACTATACCTATATACGTGAAGATAACGAGTTTGACCAGGGTATTATAAAGCTTATCGGAAGGCTTTACTTTGCCAACACCTTCAGGTATGCATACAGGGATATTTACCCGAAGTGGGGCCAGGTGATCGACCTTAGGCTGGTAACCGCTCCATGGGACAAAGACCTTTATAATTCATTGAAATATGTCAGGGGGACTCTGTTTCTTCCGGGCATTGTACGTAATCACAGCTTCGTGGTCAGGGCGGGCTACGAGACACAGGCGCCCGCCCGCAAGCTGCTGCATTTCAATAGTAACCCTTATCCCAGGGGATACCATAATTATATTTCCGAGACGCTCTTCAGCATGTCTGCCGACTACACCATGCCTCTCTTCTATCCTGATCTTGGTGCAGGAAGCATCTTTTACCTCAAGCGTATAAGGGGCTCGCTTTTCTTTGACGGTGCCACTGGTAAGGATGTCCGTGAATACAGTGACGGCAACTACTTCTACGAGATAAAAGATTTCGGATCATTCGGCGGAGAGCTGCTTGCCGATTTCTACCTTCTCAGGTTTCCCTTTGAGATCAATGCTGGTGTCAGCGGAGGCTACATACCGGTTGAAAAGAGAGCTTTTATACAGGCTGTTTTTTCAGTCAATATCTACGGCACCACGCTGGGAAGAGATCGCTGATGCGGTCTCTCTTATAAGCCGCCATGCCTCCGTCACATGCCTCTCCTCCACCGCGGTCTGTGCTGTCACCATTCGCAGAATATACCGACCATCTGCCCTGGTATGAGTGAGGTAAATCTTACCTGAGTCATTAAGTGCGTGGTTAAGCTTCTCGTTCATCCGGTCTGCCTCATCATCAGTAATTCCCGGAGGCTGCCACCGGAAGCAGACTGTGTTCAGATGTACCGGCGCCATTATGCGGAACTCTTTGTCTGCCTCAATCATGCCTGACAGTATCTTTGCCAGCCTCAGATGCTCTCTGATCTTCGACCTGAGCTGATCAACGCCGTAAGTTCGTATTACTGCCCAGAGTTTAAGCGCTCTGAATCGTCTCCCGAGTTGAATGCCCCAGTCGCGATAATCATTTACCTTTCCTCTTGTGCGTGTTCTGAGGTATTCTGGCAGGATGTCGAAGGTGCGTATCAGTGAGGCGGCATCACGCACGAAGTATGCCGAACAGTCGAAGTTGGTGAACATCCACTTGTGCGGATTGAATACAAAAGAGTCAACATACTCAATGCCGTCAGCCATCCACCGCATCTCAGGCAGGAGCAGTGCCGTGCCGCCGAGAGCTGCATCGACATGAAGCCAGATCCCTTTTTCGCTGCATATCTCTCCTATCAGGCGCAGAGGGTCAATGGCTGTTGTGCCGGTGGTGCCTATGGTTGCAACCACGCAGCATGGTGTATATCCTGCGGCCAGATCATGATCAATGGCTTTTCTCAGTTCATCCGGATCAAGAGAATAGTCTTTCCTGACCGGTATTCTGACAACATTCTCTCTCCCGATCCCGGCAATGCCAGATCCTTTTTCCACGGATGAGTGTGATTGTGACGAGCAATAGACGCGCAAAATGCCGGAGGTGAAGAGCCCGGAGCTGTTTGAGCGGAATGAAGAGACCTTCTCGCGCGCGGTAAGGAGCGCCACGAGCGTGGCGGTGGAGGCTGTGTCCTGTATTACACCCTCAAAATAGTCAGGAAGGCCCGTCATATCGCGCAGCCATTCCATCATACGTTCCTCGAGCTCTGCAGCGGCCGGTGAGGTCTCCCATATCATGCACTGAGTACCCAGTGCTGCGGTAAGCATTTCAGCAAGAACAGAGGGAGGACTGCTGTTTGCGGGGAAATATGCAAAAAAGTTAGGACTCTGCCAGTGTGTGATGCCCGGCATGATAATCTCATTAAAATCTTTCAGGAGGGTGTCAAATGGCTGGCTCTCTGCCGGAGGTGCCAGAGGCAGCCGTGCCTTCACCGAACCGGGAAGGGAACGTGACCTGACAGGGTATTGCTCTATATTCTCATAGTACCGGGCGATCCACTCGACAATCTCATGGCCGTATTTCCGGAACTCATCGCTGTTCATCAACTGCAGTATTATATCACAGCATCTGCAAGAAGGATGATCCTGTTTCTTTTTACCTCGATCACCCCGCCTGTAATCTCGTATCTCACTTCGTTCCCCTGTTCGTCTGAGATGATCACAGGTCCTCTGTCAAGGGTTGAAATTATGGGTGCATGATCCTTAAGAACCTGAAAGGATCCTTTTCTTCCCGGCACTCTGACAGAACGTATTTCCCCGGCATAGATGCGGTTATCAGGTGTGATTATCTCAATTTTCACGTCCGTTCACTTTTGATTCTATTTATGTTCAGCGAGTAGTTTTTCGCCCTTCTCAATAGCCTCTTCAATGGTTCCTACCAGCATGAATGCAGCCTCAGGGTACTGGTCAACGGCGCCGTCTATTATCATATTGAAGCCCCTGATTGTATCCTCAATTGATACAAGTTTGCCGGGGATATTGGTGAACTGTTCGGCCACATGAAATGGTTGTGAGAGGAATCGCTGCACCCTCCTGGCACGGTGTACTACCTGCCTGTCCTCCTCAGAGAGTTCATTTCACTCTCTGAGCACAGTTGTAGTGCTCTTCGCCAACTATATCTGCCGAAAGGATTCTCGAAGTAGAATCGAGAGGGTCTACTGCAGGATAGATGCCCAGTTCGGATATCTTGCGGCTGAGCACGGTTGTGGCGTCGAGGTGGGCGAAGGTTGTTGCGGGAGCAGGGTCAGTGAGGTCATCGGCAGGCACATAGACAGCCTGTACCGAGGTAATTGATCCGTTCCGTGTAGATGTGATCCTCTCCTGCATTATGCCCATCTCGGTTGCCAAAGTAGGCTGGTAACCAACGGCTGAGGGCATTCGTCCGAGAAGCGCTGACACCTCTGAGCCTGCCTGTGTAAAACGGAATACGTTATCCATGAAAAAGAGAATGTCTCTGCCTGACCCTTCTCCCTCACCGTCACGGAAGTATTCAGCGACTGAGAGGCCTGAGAGCGCCACACGGGCACGTGCCCCGGGAGGCTCATTCATCTGACCGAAGACGAGTGCAAGCTTTGACTCCTTAAGTGCTTCGCGATCAACAAGGTCAAGGTTCCATCCGCCTTTTTCCATATCCTCCATAAACTCCTTTCCGTATGATATTACGTTGGCTTCAAGCATCTCGCGCAGGAGGTCGTTACCTTCCCTCGTTCTCTCACCTACACCGGCAAAGACCGAAAGGCCTGAATATGCCTTTGCAATATTGTTTATGAGCTCGAGGATAACAACTGTCTTGCCCACGCCGGCACCGCCGAAGAGACCTATCTTACCTCCCTTTGAATAAGGCTCAATGAGGTCAATGACCTTTATCCCGGTATAGAGCACTTCTTTTTCAGTAGAGAGATCTTCATATTTGGGCGGGTTGCGATGGATAGGATATCCTCCCTTCCTGTCAAGCGGGCCGAGGCCATCAATAGGATCGCCTGTCACATTCATCAGCCTGCCTTTGATCTTATCGCCGATGGGCATAATGATCGGCTGGCCTGTAGCAATAACCTCCATGCCGCGGCAGAGCCCGTCAGTGGAGTCCATGGCAATGGCCCTGACTGTTTTCTCCCCGATATGCTGCTGACACTCAACAACCAGAATGGTGCCGTCATCACGCTTTATTTCCAGTGCATCAAGGAGGTTTGGCATCTCTGTTCCGGCGTTCTCAAACATCACGTCAACCACAGGTCCGATGACCTGACTGATCACTCCAATATTCTTTGACATTTTTCTGAATTAACTATAATTGTTACTCTGTGTGAATCTCTTCTATCTTAATAATCCCTGTTTTTTCCTGTTATTATTTTACTCTGCCAATCAGGTTAACGGTGAGCTGCTTGAGTTCACTCTTGCGGTCGGGCTTCACCGAGACCTGTTCCAGTGACTGAAATGCCCTGTTGATATAGTCATATGCCAGGTTTTCAGCCTGAAGGCGTATCTCCAGCTCATCATATATTGTTCTTACGGCCGTCACCTTTTCCTCCGGATCGGCAGGTGCAGATTCCACCAGTTTCCTGAGTGTTCGCAGTCTCTCTCCGCCAGCTGTTTCAAGTGCTTTGACAAGAAGGTAGGTCTTTTTATTTGAGGCTATATCGCTGCCGGTTTTCTTCCCGAACATCCGGGTGTCACCGTAGGTGTCAAGAAGGTCATCCTGTATCTGAAATGCAATTCCAAGCAGCCTGCCGAACTCGTAAAGAAGCTCCTGATCTTTTTCCGATGCACCGCCAATAATAGCTCCTGTTTTAAGGGAAGCGGCAACCAGGACGGCCGTCTTGAGTTCAATCATCCTGATATATTCTGCTTCAGTGACAAACTTCTTTTTCTCGAAGTCAATATCAATCTGCTGACCAACACAAACCTGGGTTGCGGTGGCATTGAAAAGCCTGAGAGTTCGGGCAAGAACCTTAGCCGGGGCCTGGCCGATGCAATCTGTAGCGATAAAGGCCATGACATCACCTGAGAGCAGGGCCTGATTAAGACCCCATCGTGAGTGAAGTGTCGCTGATCCTCTTCTGAGGTCAGCCCTGTCCATAATATCATCATGCACGAGGGTAAAATTATGGAACACTTCAATACCCACGGCAGGCATCAGGGCTTCATCTATCTTGTCATTGAAAAGGTTACATGCCATAAGGCACATTACAGGTCTCAGCCTCTTGCCTCCGAGCGACAGGATATACCTTACCGGGGCAAACAGCCTGTCTGCCTCGGGTGAGAATGAAAGCGAGGTTATCGCCTTGTCTGACAGTTCTCTAAGGTAGTCACTCGTGAACATCTTCTTTGTTTTATCCTTTCAGGGCTTCAGCGCCGCTTACCACCTCAAGCAGCTGATTGGTAATCGCAGCCTGCCTTGCTTTGTTGTACTGAAGGGTAAGGTCACGTATCAGCTCGGTGGCATTGTCAGTAGCCTGATGCATTGCGGTCATCCTGGCACCGTGCTCTGCAGCAAATGAATCAAGCAGTGCCTTGTAAAACTGTATTCTCAGTGACTTTGGTATCAGCTCCTCAACAATCCGAACCTGGTCAGGCTCATAGATATAATCTGAATGCAAGGCCTCGGTTTTTCCCGGTACATGGTCTGATACCGGCAGGAAAACCTCGGTTGTCAGGCGCTGTACTGCAGCGTTTTTAAACTGGTTGTATATTATCTCCACCCGGTCGAACTCCTTTGTCAGATACATGTTGATTATCCTGTCTGACAATACTTTAGTATTCTCAAAAGTAAGGTTAGAATAAATCTCATTATGCTCTTCAAGAATGTTCAGCTTCATTCTCCGGAGAACATCCTGTCCCTTCTTACCGATAGGCATGAAGAAGAGGTTTCCGCCCCTTATCTGTTCCATGTATTTATCAGTGATCAGCCTCCGTGTCTCTCTTATAACATTGGCATTAAACCCGCCACAGAGACCTTTATTGGAAGTCAGCAATATCAGAAGCACCCGGTTGGGTCCTCCCTTCCGGGCAGCGTAGATGTTTTCAGTCTCTGTTTCATTCAGAGCCTGGTTGAGTCCGATCAGTATCTCATTAAGCTTATCAGCATACGGTCTGAGCTGAACTATCCGGTCCTGGGCCTTGCGTAGCCTGGAAGCGGCAACCATCTTCATCGCCGAGGTGATCTGGCGGGTTGACTTAACTGAGCTTAGCCGTACGCGTATTGCCTTTAGATTAGCCATTTTGCCTTCAGGTTACCAGACTATTTTGTGCTGTAACGTAAGGTGATTTCTGCAGCAGCTTTCTCGAGGACACCGGTTACCTCGTCATTGATCACACCACCTTTTATTGTCTCAAGTGTTTCACTGTGATTATCACGCAGAAAATCAAGATAATCTTTTTCAAACATCCTTACTTCTCTGACGGGTATATCCTTCAGCAGGCCCCTGGTTCCGCAATAGATCATGGCAACCTGCTCTTCCACCTTTACCGGAGAGAACTGCCCCTGCTTCAAAATCTCAACGTTTTTGGCTCCTTTGTCGAGCACTGCAAGCGTTGATGCATCAAGATCGGACCCGAATTTAGCAAAAGCCTCCAGCTCACGGTACTGGGCCTGGTCAACCTTCAGTGTTCCCGCCACTTTTTTCATTGCCTTTATCTGGGCGTTTCCACCCACCCTTGATACCGATATTCCAACATTGATTGCCGGTCTTATGCCTGCGTTGAAGAGGCTCGACTCAAGGAAGATCTGGCCGTCGGTGATTGATATTACGTTTGTAGGGATGTAAGCAGAAACGTCTCCGGCCTGTGTCTCTATGATAGGAAGTGCTGTCAGTGACCCGCCACCCCTGACCAGGTGACGTATTGACTCGGGCAGGTCGTTCATCTTGGCGGCCACTTCATCGGATTCGATGATCTTGGCTGCTCTCTCGAGAAGACGCGAATGGAGATAGAATACATCACCGGGGTAGGCTTCACGGCCGGGAGGGCGTCTCAGAAGGAGGGATACCTCACGGTAAGAGACAGCCTGCTTGGAAAGGTCATCGTAAATGATAAGTGCATCGCGGCCCGTGTCGCGAAAATATTCCCCTATCGCGGCTCCGGCGAAAGGGGCATAGAACTGTGATGCAGCTGAATCGGCTGCCGTGGCACAGACAATAACTGTGTAATCCATTGCCCCATATTGTTCGAGGGTGGCAGCTATATTGGCAACTGTTGATCCCTTCTGTCCTACGGCGACATAGATACAGTACAGTGGTTTACCTTTGTCGTACTCGCTCTTCTGGTTTATTATCGTATCAATTGCAATTGCGGTCTTACCGGTCTGGCGGTCGCCGATGATAAGCTCACGCTGTCCCCTGCCAATAGGTATCATGGCATCAATTGCCTTCAATCCTGTCTGAACGGGCTGCTTGACAGGCTGCCTGAAGATAACACCCGGGGCCTTTCTCTCGAACGGCATCTCAAAAAGCTCACCTGTTACCGGACCTTTGCCGTCAATGGGTGTGCCAGTGGTGTTGATAACCCTGCCAAGCAAGCCCTCACCAACCATGATAGATGATATGCGGCCTGTCCTGCGGGCCACATCACCCTCCCTGATGTTTTCGGAAGAGCCAAGGATAACTACTCCCACATTGTCTTCCTCAAGGTTGAGGACAATACCCTTGATTCCTGCTTCCACGAACTCGATAAGTTCGTTGGCTCTTACATTTGAGAGACCATAGATGCGGGCAATGCCATCACCCACCTGTAAAACTGTTCCTACTTCCTCGATGTCGATGGCGGTTTTTACCCCTTCAAGCTGCTGCTTGAGGATCTCTGATACCTCTGAAGGTTTGATACTGGTCATAATAATGAATCTTATAAACTATTCTTCGGCATTTACTGCCAGTGTAAACTCTTTCCTGAATTTGTTAAGTCTGTTTTTTACGCTTGCGTCGATATAGGTGTCATCGACCCTGAGAATGAACCCGCCTATTATTGAGGGATCGATTTTCTCTATGAACTCACTTGTGGCACCTGTATCACCAGCTGCAATGGCAGCGAGCTCTTCTTTTACCTTTTCACCAACAGTAACTGCGGTGGTCAGGGTCACCTGTCTTATTCCCCTGTGACGACGGGTAAGGCTAATGAAATTTCTGGATACTGCATTGAGATGTGCTCCGCGACCCTGGCTGAATATAAAGTCGACGAAGGTGACGGTCAGCTTATTCTGCCCTTTACCGGTCAGAGCGAGCATGATTTCCTTCTTTTTTGTTACCGGTATGACCGGATTTTCGATGATCTCCTTCACCTCCTGCAGTGAGCATAATTGATTGATCATCTTCATATCCTCATATACCGCTTCAAGAGCCTTGTGCGAGAGGGTGATTTCAAATAGTGCCTTTGCGTATCGTACCGCGATCTTGCTGTCGTTCATCAGCTTCAGTTGCTTTTTGCCTCTATTTCGTTGATATATCTCCCGATCAGCTTCTGCTGCTCGGCATCGCTCTTAAGTGTCTGGCTCACCACCTTTGATGCGACCTCAATAGCCAGCCTGGCTACCTCCTGTTTTACCTCCGTGATAGCGGTTATCTTTTCTCTTTCGATAAGCTCCTTGGCACGTTTCACCATTGCATCTGCCTCTGCCTGGCTCTTCTCTTTGGCTTCTGCCATCATACGGTCATGGGCATGGCGTGCGTCGCGGAGGATTTTGTCTCTCTCCTCGCGGGCTTTCAGAAGTATGGCCTCATTGTCAGACTGTAGGACCTTCATCTCCTCGCGAGCTCTCTCAGCTGATTCAAGTGCGTTGCGGATCATATCCTCACGAGCCTTGATGGCCTTCATGATCGGCCCCCATGCATACCTTCTCAGCAAGACCAGCAGTAAAAGAAAGATGAATGTGGTCCAGAAAATTGTCCCTATTGCGGGACTGGCAAGACTGGTTGATAGTAACATATTTTGGGTACTTTGAATTTGTAAAAGAAGGCCTGCAACCAACCGTTGCAGGCTTCAGTTTTCCTTTAGCCGATCATAGCCACAACGATAGCGAAGAGGGCTGCCCCTTCTATAAGTGCTGCGGAGATGATCATGGCCAGCTGGATCTTAGAGTAAGCCTCGGGCTGACGTGCGATGGCGTCCATTGCTGAACCCCCGATACGACCGATACCAAGACCGGCGCCTATCACGGCGAGCCCTGCTCCTACTGCTGCTAATGTTCCTGTCATGATGTAAATAGTTTAATTAAACAAATATTATATGGTTTCTAATGATGTTCTTCCTCGTGAGTGGCCATGCCAATAAAGAGGGCTGAAAGAAGCGTGAAGACGTATGCCTGTAGGAAGGCAACGAGCAGTTCTATGCAGTCCATGAAAAGGACAAAGCCTATTGACACCGGGGCTACAGCGATTGTGTCAAAGATAAAAATCAGAGTGACAAGGCTGAGCACGATGATATGACCTGCAGTGATATTTGCAAAAAGACGGATCATCAGTGCGAAGGGCTTTGAGATGAGCCCTATGAGCTCTATCGGTATCATTACGGGCAGCAGCCAGAGAGGCACACCCGGAGCTGCGAAAACATGCCTCCAGTGTGTCTTGTTGGCACTGAACTGGGTGATAAGAAAAGTAAAGGTTGCCAGAACAAAGGTTACGCTTATATTGCCCGTCACATTTGCGCCAAAGGGAAAAATCGGTATAAGCCCCAGGAGATTATTGATAAGTATAAAGAAGAAGGCTGTCAGCAGATATGGCATAAAACGCTGATACTTTTTCTCACCAATGTTAGGTATTGCCACGTCATCGCGTATGAAGAGAATAATCGGCTCAAGAAAGCCCATCAGACCCTTTGGGGCAGATATCCCGGCCTTTTTATAGGAATGCGCCAGAGAAAGCATGAGCCATGCGAATATTACCGCGGCTACGAGCATTCCAAACACTGTCTTTGTGATTGAGAAGTCAAGGGGAAGGGCCGTCTCAACCTCATGACCTTCCGCATCCACTTTGACTATTCTTCCTTCATTCTCTCCTTCGTGAGCAACAGCAAATCCGTCATGTGAATGACCGTGAGCTAAATTCCTTGAAGAGAAAAAATGAAATCCGGAGCTCCTGTCATAAAGGATAACCGGAAGATAGACAGCCACATGTGAGCCATCCTTCTTCGTCCAGAGATGCCATTCATGAGAGTCGGTGACATGTTCGATTATAAAGGTACTGGCATCAAATTCTTCCTTTGCGTCAGGAGATTTGTCTCCCTCCGCCTTTTCTCCGGCTGCAAGGAGCGGAAATGCAGTTGGTACTGTGACCAGCAGTATAATTAATAAATATACAACCCTGACTTTCAAATTATTCTTCTTTAAGCGTATTGTGTTTCAGGACCCTGAGAAATGATAAAACAACAAATAAAGTGAATCCCAAATATAGAACAAAAAACATTAAAATTGAATCTGTCCCTCTGTTTTTAAAAACAAGGAACCACAGCATAGCCAGTACAAATGAAAGAAGCATTTTGACCCCGAGTGCAATAAAAGTCACAAATACACTTCTCTCAGGGTTTTTAGCTGATCCTGAATAGAAGATAGCGAGTGCTGTCAATGAGATAAATGCAAATGAAGAAGAAAGGGTAATCGATTCGCCCGGAGGAGCCAGTCCGGGAAAAAATAAATTTACCGTGAAGAAGAGCAGAATGAAGACTGCGGTAAGGAGAAGGAGCAGGAGATAATTGACCAGGGCTGTTTTTGAGATCATCTTATGGCTTTCTGAGAGCTTCCTTAATTATCAGCCACATGGCAGAAGCCACCCCAAGCAACGATAGTATGATTGTGAAGAGATGCCGTGTACCGGCAATTTTATCGAGTTGTACTCCTCCTAAAGCAGTGGCAATGATGATCACCACCATTTGTATAGCGATAGTACTGAACCTTGAATAGGCTTTCAGGCTATCGTCATTACTATTTTTCTCCTTCTTTGGGTTTGGCCGCGGGTCCGCCATTTTCGCCGTCTTTCATGGCACAGTTACCGGTAAACAAGGCTCCCGGTTCAATGGAAAGTTTTCCTGTAATTATTGTGCCGATTATTTTTGATGAGGCCTTCAGGTTCAACAACTGGGTGACACTTATTTTACCATCGACAGTGCCTGACACTTCCGAGTTTTTGCATTCTACTTCACCTTTTATGCGTCCGGTTGGGCCAATAACCACCTTTCCCTTTGTGTTCAGGTTACCGTTAAGAACTCCGTCAATTCTTATGTCGCCTGCCGACTTGATATCACCGGTGATTTCTGTTCCCTGACTGATAAGGTTTACTGCCGTGCTGTTGTCTGTCTCGTTCATTTTTGCCATAATGATAATTGTTTATTCCCCTGGTTACTTTTAACCCACAAATATAAAAAGTATTGTGTTGGATGAAAAAAAAGAGCCGGTTAACTGCTCTTCATAATCATTTTATTTATCAGGGCTGGTATCAAATGCCCACTTTAGCCAGATGCTACCCCAGGTAAACCCTCCCCCGAAAGCGGCAAGGATAAGGTTGTCACCCTTCTTCAGTTGCTTTTCGAACTCCCAGATGCAAAGAGGAATAGTTGCGGCGGTGGTGTTTCCGTAGTTCATTATATTTATCATCACCTTTTCCGGAGGGATACCCATCCGTCGGCCAGTTGCATCTATTATTCTGAGGTTAGCCTGATGCGGCACGAGCCAGGCAATGTCTTCGGGCCGTAGATTATTCTTTTCCATAATCTCGGCCGCTACGTCAGCCATTTTTGACACTGCAAACTTAAACACCGCCTGTCCCTCCTGGTAAACATAGTGCTCGCGGGCATCGATCGTCTCATGTGACGCAGGTCTGGCAGAACCGCCAGCCTTCATATGCAGGTACTTCCTTCCTGAGCCGTCAACCCTGAAGATGTGATCCATCACGCCATGCTCTTCCATGGTTGGTTCCAGCAATACGGCGCCGGCTCCGTCACCAAAGAGTGTGCATGTGGTTCTGTCGGTATAGTCCGTAATCGATGACATCTTATCAGCGCCAACGACAATGACCTTCCGGTACCTCCCGGACTCAACATATGAAGTTGCGGTCTGGAGGGCGTAGAGAAAGCCCGAGCATGCTGCGCCGATGTCAAAACTGAACGCATTGGTTATTCCCACCTTGTCTGAGATGATATTCGCCGTTGCGGGAAAGAACATGTCAGGAGTAATTGTGGCGCAGATAAGAAGATCGACCTCTTCAGGTAAGGTATTTGTCTTTTCAAGCAGACCTCTCACAGCCTGTTCTCCCAGATCTGACGTGGCCTTTCCCTCTCCCTTAAGAATCCTTCTCTCCTTTATGCCCACGCGTTGCATGATCCACTCATCGGTTGTCTCAACCATGGTAGATAGTTCCTGGTTTGTAAGCCGGTAATCAGGCACCCAGCCGTTTATCCCGGTTATAGCTGCTCTGATTTTTGTCATCCCCCGACGGCCTCCTTTATCTTCCTGGCAAGGTCAGCATGAACGACGTCTCTTGTCTGAAGGATCATATTCATTATAGCCTTGCGGTTAGATATGCCATGGCCAACCACAACGTTCTCATTTATACCGACAACCGGAGTGCCTCCTACAACTTCAAAGTTCAGTCTGTCGAAGAAGGTATCATTTATTCCCCGTGTCTTGGCGATACCATAAAATCTCTCGGCCATTTTAAGTACCACGTTACCGACAAATCCGTCACAGACGATCACGTCTGTCATGTCGTGTGTGAAAAGGTCATGCCCCTCGATGTTGCCCCTGAAATTAACCTCCGGGCTTTCGCGAAGCAGTTCATAGGAGGCCTTTACTGCTGCGGAGCCTTTAGACTCTTCGGTACCGATATTAAGCAGCCCGACTTCCGGTTTTTCAATGCCCAGAACATATTTGGCGTAAACCGAACCCAGGATTCCATATTGTAAAAGAACATCTGGTTTGCAATCAGGATTGATGCCAACATCAAGTATTACAGAGTTTCTCCCGTCGAGGTTTGGTATCAGTGCCACGAGTGCAGGCCTGAAGACTCCTGGTATAACATTAACGGTATAGCTTGCCCCCACAAGCATTGCTCCGGTGTTTCCCGCACTGGCGAAACCGTCGATCATCCCGCTTTTCAACATCCCGAATCCTACGGCTATCGATGAGTCTCTCTTCTGGGAAAAAGCCTTGGCAGGATGATCAGACATCTCGATCACCTGTGTTGTTGGAACAATTTCAAACCGGGAGGGTTCTGCCCCCATGGAAGAAAGCTTTTCTCTTATTCTCCTGTTGTCACCAATAAGTACAAGCCGGTCATCTGACGCAAGCTGTACGAGAGCATCAACAGCACCTTCAATAACAGCATCGGGAGCGTAATCACCCCCCATGATATCAAGACCTATTTTCATTCCTTCCCTTTAAGATGAGGAGGCTGGTCAGGCTGTTGTCTTCTTCTCAACAGCAAGCTTACCCCTGTAATAACCGCATTCAGGGCATACCCTGTGATAGAGATGGGCTGAGCCACAATTGGCGCATGCAGCTACCGTTGGAGCAACAGCCTTGTCATGTGTCCTACGCTTGTCTCTTCTGGTACTCGAGTGTTTGTGTTTTGGATTTGGCATCGCAGTAAAGTATTTTATTAATTGTTTTCTGACAGTTTTTTAAGTTCATCCCACCTGGCATCAGTCTTCTCTTCCCCTGTAACAAGAAGATCTTTAAGCTTCCTGATCATTTCGGGGTTGCATGTTGAACGACCTTTCGCGTCATCAGGATGAGTCCTTTTTAAGGGAAGCGCCAGATGGATGTATTCATAAAAATATTGACTCAGGTCAAGCTCATGCTCATCGGCAGGCATTATTATCATGTCCGGATCATCTTCTTCCCACTCTCTGCCCTGCTTAACATAAAGCTTGTTAGTGCATGAGAGGGAAAGGTAAAACGGATCAAGGCACCTGTCACAAATCACCTCGGCAGAGCCTTTAATGACAACTGTCAGCTCCAAATGTGTGGAGCGTTTCTCAAGTGTCACCTCTGCCTTCATCTCTCCCCTTCTTATCTCAGACCCCTCATAAACCTCAAAGAAGTCATCTCCTTATTGAATACAACCCGGTCATCTTCCTTTTTTCGGTCTGCAAAATTATAAATCCTCTTCCAATAAAAAAAATTATCAACAAAAAAGTAACACTGCCCTCAAAGTTCGCCACTTACCGGACAAAAAGGGTCTTCTGCCGGAAATGTATAGGGAGGAGTGTCTTGAAAAAATATTTTTGTTTTGTAATAATACGTATCATGTCATGAAAGATCACAACAGTAATCCGTTCAATGGAATAGCAAAACTCCTTATATCACTGGGGCTGGTGATGCTTATCGCAAGGCTGGATCTGCTTAAACTCGGATCGCCTTCTGACTATTTTACCTGGGAGATGCTGCTTATATTCTTCGGCATTTTCAACCTTATAAACCTTGACCTGGTATTCAGTGTGCTCCTTTTTGCCGCCGGTATCTGGTTCCTCATGCCGGAAATGACGTTGCAGCTGACACCTTTCTACAAGTCGATATACTGGCCTTCGGTACTTGTGCTTGTAGGGCTTGCCTTCATGTTAAGGCCGATTACGAAAAAACTGAAATATTAATCCAACAAATAATTAAAGAGATGGAAACCAACGAAAAAAGACCAAAGAAAGATTCCGATACCTCCAACAGGTTTATTATCGGCATATTACTTGTTATCGCAGGATTCATTCTGATTCTTGAGAAAACCACCGTTCTTCCTGCACCTCTGGATCATTTCATTGATGATATCATATTCAGCTGGCAGATGCTGCTTATCGTCATTGGACTTGTTACACTCACCGGCTCAGGGAATAAAACACCGGGCATCGTGCTAATTGCTGTCGGCGGATTCTTTCTCATCCCGGAGCTGTTCAGCGACTACTTCAACTCATTCAATTTCTTCTGGCCGGCACTTTTTATTATCATAGGCGTGGTTCTGCTTGTCAACTCCAGACGCCTCGGAGACAGGCTGCAATACTCAACCGGAAAGAAGGCTGACATGATAGATTATGTCAACATCTTCAGCGGCGCTGAGCGTCAGCTGATCACAGACAATTTCATGGGCGGAAAAGTCACTTCTATATTCGGCGGTGGTGAGGTTGACCTGACAAGGTCATCACTTGCCCCGGGTAACAACTTAATTGAAATTACATGTATCTTTGGAGGAACGACGCTCATTGTCCCTGAAAGCTGGAATGTCATAATTGATGTCACTCCCATTCTCGGAGGATTCTCCGATGACAGAAAGATAGGAAGTGATGTGATAAAAGACACCACCAGGTCACTGACAGTAAAAGGTGTTGTCATATTCGGAGGTGGTGAAATAAAGTGCCGTAAATAATCGATGAGGCATCCTTTAATTGTTAACCGGTCAAGATTTCTGGCATGGTGGCTGGCCTGGGTAGCTCTTGCTGCGGGCCAGTCATCTCTTATTCATTTTGTTTATGGCAGTAGTCTCGATGCGGCTATCGCTGACGGTCTGATCTCGATGATTCTCTTCGGATTGATCGGTCTTGCCGTATGGTTCCCGTTCAGAACCATGCTGAAGAACAATAGACAGATCCTTTCAAATATCCTGAACCTGGTACTTACAGGTACTGTCGCGATAATCTTCTGGCTCTTTGCCACTAAATATCTTGTAAGGGCAATAGTGCCTGAAAAGATGGATTATCAGCTCTTCTGGCATTCGGTCATATTTTTCCGGATCACAGCAGGGGTATTGATTTTCATCCTTATCATACTTGCCTACTATCTCTTTCTCAGCGCTGCCCAGCTGGCAGAGAAAGCTTCCCGCCAGGCACAGCTTGAATCACTTGTGCGTGAAGCCGAGCTGAAGATACTGCGATCACAGATTAATCCGCACTTTCTTTTCAACAGCCTTAACTCCATCAGTTCACTGACAGTGACTGACCCTTTAAAAGCAAGGGAGATGATTGTAAAGCTGTCAGACTTTATGCGCTATTCTCTCTCGTCGCGCAATGATCAGCCAGTGACCCTCCGGAACGAAATGGAGAGCCTCAGACTCTACCTGGATATAGAAAAAATAAGGTTCAGTGACCGGCTGGAGATAGAGGAGGAGATAAGCGATGAGTGTCTTCCTGCCCTGTTGCCGGGGCTGCTTCTCCAGCCGCTGTATGAGAACGCTGTTAAGCACGGGGTTTATGAATCAACCGAGAGGGTCACTATCAGGACTACGGTGAGGAGGGATGGCGATTCAGTAATTATCTCAGTCACAAATAATGTTGACCCTGAGGCAATTGTTACGCGCAAGGGCGCCGGAATAGGTCTGAAGAATGTGAGGGGCAGACTTGAACTCTTCTATGGGGAGACCGGTGAAATGACAGTTACACGTATGGAGGACAGCTTTAATGTCAATCTGAGATTTCCCTATAAAGAGTAGCCAGGAGATGAATTATTAACACAAACCCATGAAAAAGATACGGGCACTGATTATTGAAGATGAATCCCCTGCAAGGGAGCTGATCCGGTTTATGCTGAAAGATCATCCGGAGATTGAGGTTGTCGGCGAATGTGGAGACGGATTCTGCGGTGCAAAAGAGATAAAGGAGAAACGACCAGACCTTATTTTTCTGGATATACAGATGCCCAAGCTGACAGGGTTTGAACTTCTTGAAGTGCTGGATGAGAGACCGCAGGTAATATTTACCACTGCCTTTGACCAGTATGCCATAAGGGCATTTGAGCTCAATGCTGTTGACTATCTGCTTAAACCCTTCTCAAAAGAGAGGTTCGATGGCGCACTGGCAAAGGCTGTAAGCCTTATAGGCATGGAGAGCCAGGAGCCGGTGAAGATTGAGAACCTCATAAACACAGCCACAGAAGCAGAGGGTTATCTGACAAGAATAGTATTCAGGAAGGGAGCAGGCATAAAAATCATTCCGTTGAACCTTATCTCCTACCTTGCAGCGGAAGATGATTATGTCATGATCTATTACAATGAAGGCAAGGCCCTTAAGCCTAAAACCATGAAGTATTATGAGGAACATCTTCCACCCACTCTCTTCCTGAGGATCCACAGATCGTTCATGGTGAATGTGGAGCATATTACACGCCTTGAACCATACAGCAAGGATAACTACGTTGCCATACTGAAGTCAGGAGAAAAAATTCCTGTCAGCCGGGCCGGCTATAAGCTTCTCAGGGAGAAGCTCAGCTTTTAATCATGCTCCTTAAGTCTGTTGCACTTAGGCCTGAAGCTCAAGAATTCCCTCAATGGTCTGTAACGCCTGAAGATAAATCTGGGAACGGGGTCATACCCATGTGTCCCGCCCGGCCTGCATCGCAGAATGCGACCTGACGATATCAGCAAGGCTTTAACCGGGTTGTGAGAGCGGAAAGCATCAATTGCATACTGTGAACATGTGGGAATATGCCTGCATGACGGCGGGGTTAAAGGAGAGATGAACCAGCGGTAGAAATATACCGGGATGAGCAGTAAAAAAGACAATATATTTGCCATCACCTTCAGCATCGCTGCCAAAGATAAGATGATTGACATGACAAAATGGCCTGTTGGCAGAACAAAATGATAATGGCAGACGTTTTGAGGTATAAAGAAAACTAAATTGAGGAACTACAATGGATGGAATGTTCATGCATAACGGAGCTTACTGGATAATATTTATCCTCTTCATGGCGCTTAGCTGGATAGTAAGCGCCAGACTCAGATCCAAATTCAGACAATACTCCAAGGTACCTATCGGCAGCGGCATGACCGGTCGTGACGTTGCAGAAAAGATGCTGCGAGACAGTGGCATAACGGATGTAAGTGTTCACAGCGTTGAGGGTGAGCTGACTGACCATTACAACCCGATGAAGAGGACCATCAACCTGAGTCGTGAGGTATATTCAGGTGCAAGTGTTGCTGCTGCCGCGGTGGCCGCTCATGAGACCGGACATGCCATACAGCATGCAAGGGCATATGCATGGCTGACACTGAGGTCAAAGCTGGTGCCGGTGGTAAGCTTCTCTTCAAACTGGGTACAGTGGGTGCTTCTTGCCGGCGTGATACTGATCAACTCAAGGCCTGAGATACTACTTATAGGAATAGTCCTGTTCGGGCTTACAACAATGTTCAGCATCATCACCCTGCCTGTGGAGATAAATGCATCAAAGAGAGCGCTGGCATGGCTTGCAGACTCAGGTATAACATACTCTGGAACACATGACAAGGCTGAGGACGCACTTAAATGGGCAGCATACACATATGTTATTGCCGCACTGGGATCACTTGCAACACTGATTTATTACATAATGATGTTCCTGGGCTCGAGGGACAGATAGTGGAAGATGTTTATCTTCCCTCAACATAGAGGAATTTTGTCCTTTTGACCAGGTAGCTGATTATAGCCCAGAATATTAGGCCTATAATACGCAGAACTAGAGAGAGTGTTTCGATGTATATCTTTCCTGTCACTGCCAGGTTACGCACCATATCAAGAACGGCAAAGACAATAAACAGGTTTGCTACCCGGTTGTATTCGCGCTTCAGAACTGCCTTGGAAGAAAACGGAAGGAGTGATTTTTTAAAGTGCCTCAATCGGGGTATCACAGCACTGACGCGAAAAGCCCATATGTCATATACTTCTCCGAATTTACGGCGGAGAAACTGCTCCTCGGCAAAAATAATCCTCTCATAACAAATCCAGAATAAAAGGACATATATAACCGTGCACCAGACCGATCTCAGGAATAGTACAGGACCGAGCCCTGCAAGAAAATTCCCGACATACAGAGGATGACGTATTATTGAGTAAATACCAGTGGTATTGAGCTCGTCAGCCAGCTGATCTATCACACTTCTTCCGGAGGTGTTTCTTGGTACATATCCCAGGGTATATGATCTTATGGCTTCTCCGGCCAGCGAAACGGTAATGCAGATAAGCTCCCAGGTCAGGCTGAAGTAAATTACGCTCCTGTTTGCTATGAACAGATAACCGCAGGCTAATGCTACGATTATCACCGGCAGCCAGTTTCTTCTTCTGAATAACCAGTTTCCGGATTTCTCAAGTTCATGGACAAGTGACATACATACGGAGTTGATTCCGTAAATGTATGAAAATTTCAGAAACTATATTTTATCCTCAGAAAGCCCATATTGATTTGTGTCTCCTCACCTGAAATAACGCTTTCGAAATACTGCCAGATTAATGAGAAATCAACATTTTCAGCCAGGGAAAGGTCGACAGCAGGGCCTGCATAATATCCTTTCAGATCAGGATACCATATAGCTGACAATGAGAGGTTAAGCAGCGGTATCGGGCTATAGGTTATCTGCCCGAAGAGAGTGAATTCAGAAAAGGCGAGGCTTCTTGCGGTTAATCCGCCACGATAAAAATCACTGAAGCTTTCAATAGGAACAGGGTTATTTGAATACATAAACTGTGTGATGGCGGTGAATTTGTCAGAGAAGACCCTGTCGACACCTGCAGTGGCTATGACAGTCCCCTTATCAAGTGATGAGTTTCCGTAAGGCAGGAACCATGTTGCCTCACCCCTGACCGAGTATGGGCCGGCATTGGCTGACCATCCTGTTCCAAGGGTGATCATCTCCTCTTCACTCTCTCCCGCAAGGAACTGCAGATCGGTGTTTAGAAGGCTGAAGCGCCACAGGGCGGCAGCGGTTATGGCTCCGGTGTCATCTGCTTTTACCGCTATTTCGGCAGCAGAAGAAGCTCCGGGAGACCATATTACCCTTATGGCATCGCTGCCGGGGCGCTCGATATAGTCAAAATCAAAGTAAGAGTATGTATTGAATATATCATTGGGGTTCCAGACCAGCGCCTGGCTCCAGTTTATGCGCTGACGGCCTGCCCTGACCTGAATGTTTCCTGCAGTGAAGTCGATTGAAGCCCTGTCAATGAAGGTATTGAAAATAACCGATTGTTCGTCGATTATATTCCATGACATGTCTATCCATCCCTGGTCATAGCCTATGGAAGAGGCGTAGTCTGGGTCCAAAAGCAGCATGTCTCCTGTAATCAACCGGTTGCGGATCTCGAGGGTGATGGTTGTTCTGTTACCCGGAAAGGCTTTAAAATTGAGTCTGTTATGGAGCATGCTGCTGTTTATCCAGATATCCGAAGGAGTCTCAAACATCGCATTATGGAGCCAGGAGGCATATCCGCCTGCGGAGAACTTTTCCGGTTTCTCCTGTGACTGCGATGGGAGGGTAAGTATTATCGCCGTCATTGTCAGCAGAAGCACTCTCTTCATCACCGGTGGTTTACCTTTTCGTCAGAGACCACCCGGCCGTCTTCAAGTGTTATTACCCTGCGGGCCCGCTTCATCACTCTTATATCATGTGTTGAGAAGATAAAAGTCATCTTTTCATCTTTGTTGAGCTTCACCATTATATCGAGCAGTGTCTCGGCAGATTTTGAATCGAGATTTGCTGTCGGCTCATCTGCCAGGATGAATTCCGGTCTGGCTGCCAGTGCTCTTGCCACTGCCACCCTTTGCTGCTGTCCGCCGGAAAGCTGAGAGGGGCGGCTTTTATGCCTGTCAGAAAGTCCTACGGCAGAAAGCATTTCCTGAGTACGGGCCTTGCGCTTCTCTTTGGGCCATTTCTGGAGACTCAAAATGAATCCGACATTTTCCTCTGCGGTAAGTACCGGTATGAGGTTGTATGACTGGAATACAAAACCCACATGTTCCATCCTGAAATCTATCAGCTCTGAGGGTCTGAGCTCAGAGAGGCGGTGGCCGGCCACAATTATCTCACCTCCGGTAGGCTGGTCAAGGCCGCCGATAAGATTCAGCAGCGTTGTCTTGCCTGAGCCTGAAGGCCCAACAATAACTGCAAAATCACCTTTCTCAAAACTTAGTGTGACCCCGTTTACGGCCTTCACCTCTACCTCAGTATCATGATAGGTCCTAAACACATCATTGATTTCAACTACTTTCATTGTTATAATGTTTTGTTTTTATTCACCTCTTAATGCCTCCACCGGATTTAACTGCAGCGCTTTGCGGGCCGGATATATTGCAGACAATATCCCGGTGATCACGATCAGAACTGTAAGGATGATAAAGAAGTCAGCGCCGATAGTTGGGAAGAGATGGGCTGAGTATCCGAATGCCTCCATCCCTTCCGAATATTTTGACAGGTTAATGCCTGTGTGGCCTGTAATAGCTATTACCACGGCGCTTACAGCCATTCCTGCAAAACCACCGACAGTCGAAAGGAAAATTGATTCAAGCATTATCATCACAAAGATGCGGCGGCGGTTCATTCCGATAGCGGAGAGCATACCAAGTTCGCGGGTTCGCTCCAGCACTGACATAAGCATCGTGTTCACAATGCCAAAAGCAAGGGCGGCAAGGATAATTACCATAAAAATGGCATAGATCTGGTTTATATAATCAGTTATCATCGCAAGGTCGGTCTGTATCTCCTTCCAGCTCATGACTTCCAGTCCGGGCAGCGCCTCCCTCACAACTGGGGTAACGCTGTTGGTAAGATCATCATCCTCCAGTCTTGCGATAACCCGGTGATAATGACCCTCTTCAAGACCTGTCAGCCTGCGAAGCTCGTCTTCCGGAACGAAAAGTGACATCGATTCGAAAAGGTCGTTGTTTGTGCGGAAGATTCCGCTTATCCTGAATGCACCCCCTGTCTGGTGGCCGTTTACATCGAGGAAGGTGAGAATAATTCTGGAGCCCTCCCGGTATGACCAGGCCGCTTCTTTAATATTCATCCCGTACATTTTTATCTCCCTGGGTGAGAGAAGCCCGGTATATGCAGCCGTCAGCTTCTTCTCCGTAGTGAAACGCTCCCCCTCAAGCGGTTTCAGCTTTTCAATGACAGAGGTGGCGACTCCTTTTGATTCAAGCGATTGAAATGCTTCGGGAGTAAGGATGTACCTGATTATATAGAGCTCTTTGGCAAGTTTCTCTCCGATAAATGCGCTGTTCAGCTTAGTGTCGGCACCGAAGTAGCTGCCTGTTCCTGTTATCAGTCTTTGCGACAGGGTGAACATTTCGAGTTCCTTCTGAATATCTATTCCTGTGATCTCCACACCGGCGCTACCGGCGGAGGTAGAAGCAATGCCGGCCACTATGACCCTTCCGGTGATGTCAGTTACACCGGGGGTCTTCTCAAGGACAGAGATAACCGTTGAAGGATCCTGAATGACATTCTGAATATCACTGCTGCTCCGGAACTCTTTGTGATTGACCTGAATATGGGCAAGCTCTTCATTGACCGCAGCATCAATCCTCTGAACGATGGAACTGTTTATGGCAGCCATAGCGAAAACACCGGCAAAGACACCCACCGTTACTGCAGCGATGACTGTCAGGCTTCTTGTCTTGTTCCTCCAGACGTTTTTCCAGGCTATTGAGGTTATCATGTTTTTGTTCTGTTAAGCTCTGAGAGCATTAATAACATTTAATTTGAAGACCTTGCGGACGCTGAAAGCGATAGCGACGAGAAGGATCAGGAGGACAATCACCACCTGCCAAAGGTAATAGGTATCGGGCAGGAGCATTGGCATCACAGGGTCGAAGCCATAGTCCTCGTACATCTTTGCCATCTCACCGGTAAAACGAAGTGGCCTTGCATATCCGAGGAAGACAACAGGCAGTGAGCCTGCCACACCGGCGGCAACACCGAGGAGCCCGATCAGCAACATCTCCATAGATATTGTTCTGGCCAGTTTGCCTTTCCTCATCCCGATGGAGACCAGCATACCGAACTCCCGGCGTCTTTCAGCCATCATCATCAGAACAGTACCAAAAACCCCGAATGCTATTACAAGGTAGAGGATGCCTATCATTATTGCACCGCTTTTGTTATCTGCCTCCATCTGATTCAGCAGCAGAGCATTCATCTCTTTCCATGTGCGTATTACAAGATCATCTCCGAGGACCTCCCGAAGTCTGTCACGAGTCATTAAAAGGTTATCGTCATCTGTCTCACGCACGCTTATAATGGCGGATGTAGCCATGCCGGGTGCAGCATAAAGATACCGTGCATCATCAAGTGTGAGGTAGACAAAACGGTTGTCTATTTCCGGCTGAGACATGTTTACTATGCCTTTAATAACGTACAGTCCGGCTGCCGATGCTCCATGGAAGCCCTGCCCCATGAGAACAAGAGTATCTCCGACACCGGCATGAATGTATTCAGACAGGCCGCTGCCGATGACAGCAAATCCTGTATCGGCAGCCGTCAGGTAACCATTATCAAATACGGTGTACTTTCTTAAGAGTGGGAGAATCTTAAGTGTGTCAGACCGGTCTATTCCAAGAATGGAGATAAGGCTTTCCTCGTCAGTGAATGATTCGTTGACAAATACGTCAAGAAGCTTTGGTGTGAGTCCGGGCAGGTTTTCGGCCTTAAGGGATTCAACCGCCCCGGGTGTCAGCCTGTACCTGATCAGCCGGTTTCTGATGTTCAATCCCCTGATCTCATTATCGGGATCCATTCCAATAACCATGACTGCCTGTGTGCGGCTGCCGGCTGCGGCCAGGGCAAACGACTCGAGTTTGGGTATGACGGCTGTCACGTTCGGGTCATCCTCTATCCTGCTGATGATTCCGGGATCAATTACGAAGCTGTTGTCAAGGTTTGACTCATCCATGTAATCTACGTGCTGAAGCTGCAAATACCCTGAGTATGATTCAATGACATCCCTGTACATCTTCTCATATGTCCCGAGCTGAAAAGATCTCATTATCAGTGCGAAGAACACCGCAAAAAAAACTGAGGCGGCAGTGATCAGGGTTCTTCTTCTGTTTCGCCAGAGGTTTCTCCAGGCGAGCTGATAGTCTTTCATATTGATAACCCTTTCATTAAACGGATGTTACCTTATGGTTTTCATATTTTGCTGTGAGAAGAAACTCTCTTCGAGGCTGATGTTGAATTTCATCTCCATTATTTTCAGAACAGTTTTATGCCCATCAACCTCTGCCGGCACGAGCTCAATGGTGGAAGGGATGAATCTCCCATCCATTGTCTTCAGGTCTGTTCCTCTCTCTGTGCGGACCAGATATCCATCCTCGTCGTATAATTCGGCCCTCAGGACAATGAATTCCTTCTTGTCAACCCACCATACCTGTCGGTCCCAGAGGATATCGGCATCCTCCTTCGCCATCAGCGTTATCTTATGGCAGAGGCGACCGTCAATCTCTTCGTCTCCTTCCATCGAATGGGTATAGTCATTGACAACGGATGATTCTCTGAGGATATCGTCATTGGTGTAGTCAGAGCCCATCCAACCCTGCGACATCATTGAGGGAGGGAGCTTGATAAGCCTGCTTATCGTGGGATTCCAGCTCCACATTTCATTACCTCGCTTAAGGAAGGTCTGACCTTTCTCCCGGGCAGGAGCAGTAATCAGGGTAAGGGCATAATCATCCTCCAGTGACCATGATTTGAACTCAATGGTCCTCTCCCAGGTGGGGCGTACAATCGTCATTGACATCACGCTGTATCCTGACATCTCCCCGTTAAACTTCTCGTCTGCCTTCCTGACTATATCCGTGGCAGTGAGCTGCTGCGCCAGGGAGGGGATGCTCACAAGCACCAGAACGGCAGCCTGCATTGCAGTGAGCAACATTTTCCATTTAGTTGTCATCGGTATGTTTTTATTATTGCTTCAATGGTTTTTTCAAAATAATCACCAGGATAGAGGTCATCAGAAAAGATGAAGGTGATGGCAAAGCCCTTTACTGTATTGGTGAACATCAGCATTTCCATCACCGGGTCATAACCGGGGCCGCTTACCTCCTGCTTCCTTCTGAAATAGTCTGCCATCTGTGCAGTGAAGGATTCAGTGAACTGTGTGACTGGCTCACCGGAGACACTCAGTGGCACTGTTGTTGCTCCGAATATGTTTTCATAAACACCGCGCTGAAGCATGATACCGAGCAGGAGCTTCCAGAACTGACGTTTTTGTTTCAGCAGATCAAAAACCTTACGGATGAAGAGCTCGAATTCGTCCTCAGTAAGATAACCGTCATGATCCGGGTCAAAGTGGCCGTAAATTTCTGTTAAAGACCTGTTGATAATACCGGCCAGCAGCTCCTCCTTGCTCCTGAAATAATTGTACATCAGTCCTTTTGAGATACCGGCCTGCTTTGCGATCTGACTTATTGTCGCAGCGTGAAATCCGACATTGGCAAACTGGTCAAGGGCTGCGTTCATGATCAGGTTCTTACGTTCCTCCCTGATCTCTTCAAATTGCTGTGATGTTCGCGGTGACATGATCTGATCTTTAATTAAATACCAACTTAGATCATAAGCACATCCAATTTATGACTGAACGTTTGGTCAAAGTTAAGGTTTGTTTTTTAGAAAAGCAAGTTTTTGAGAAAAATTTTTTTCAAAAACAAATTTTTTAAATGGCTGCAGGTTTAATTATTACCTCAGTTATACAACCAGTAAGCCGTTATGCGGTTGCCATAATAATGCCAGTAACATTTATCAGCCCTGCAAGGGCGACATATGACTTGTGGAGATGCGTCAGCAGAAGTGCACTCCGATTCTTCTTTCGCCCCTTCAGGGGAGGAATCAAAGCCAGGCCGCTGAATGCTAAAATCCTTCCAACAATCTGACCAGCTTTTCCCTTGTTGTTGCCCCTTCTGCTTTCTTCATCAGTTCATTGAGCCAGTTTCCGTACATTGGGTTGGGAAGAACGATATACCTCGTTCCGAAGAGATCCTTTTCAGAGTCAACAACACCAAAACCATGGTCCTCGCCTCTGCGTTCATATTTATCAGCCATGTCGGCAAGATTATCACCTATAAATAATAAGATCTCAAAATCGCGCCCAACACTATTCCTTCTCTCTGTCTTAGACGACGTCTGACCTCTGAGCAACAGGTGAGTACTGTCTGATGATGGAAACCCGGCATCAGCAAGATTCTCTATTGTTGGCCCGAGATCTTCCTGGTCACGGTTTGAGATATAAAAGAGTTCTACCCCAATAGAATCGGCGTAACGTGTGAACTCCAGTGCTCCGGGCAATGCCCTGGCTCTAGCCTCATTTACCCATCTTGTCCATTCTTCGGTGCTGTAGCCTTTCATTGCGTGAACCTGCCATCCCTGGAAAGGACTATTGTCAAGAATTGTCTCATCAATATCGAGAACCACAGCAGCAGGTTTGCTTTTATCGTAAGCAGCTAAATTATCATCCAGGGCTATCTTCGCGTTCCTGAAGCATTGATAATAGAGAGCCCGCATCTCGGCTGACTTCTGATACCAGAGAGTAGATAGGATAAGCTGATCCTGTGACTCTTCCGTGGTAACCGTTCCGGTTTTCGTGCTGCCGCAGGAAGCCAGGATTACTAAAAAGGTAATTGCGACAAACTTTTTCATGAGTTTTTATGTTACTGAATATGAGTGATATGCTGAGCATGCTACAATACAAGGCCAACTTCCTAAATAACAAATAATTGTCTGATCTTGCCTATTATATTGTGAAAGATTTTTATCTTTAACAGGTTATATTAAAACGTAATCTGCAATGTCTACATTAAAGCTGATGCTGGGAATGATCCCTTCTACTTCTAAAATTGAACTGGAAGAGAAGGCCCTGATCGCCGAACTTGAAAAGATGATCTCCTTTGCGGGCTCAGCTACGCTGGCCAGATATACAGAGCTGCATGAGAGTGTCAATTCTGCCTCATTCAGGCAAAAGAAGAGAGAGATTGAATCTCTTTCATATAAAGGGTCTGAGGAATATGCCCGGGAGAAGGAGTGTCTTACACTTCAGAAGGCGAAAGACATTGTTCTCTATTTCAAAACTGAAGGAAGCCAGCCTCTTAAAAACTTCAGCTCCCTTGACGGATCCTCAAAGATAAAAGAGGTGGAAGACCTTGAGAGATATATCCAGTCTCCCGAATTCAAAGTGAAAGAGAAGATGAAGCCTGTCACTTTCAAAAACACGGAAGAATACGGCAGGTGGCTTGAATACAAGAAGCTGAAGGGTGACAGGGAGGTTAAAAAGAATCTTAATCCTGACAAGGTGCGCAAGTATGAAGAGCTTAAGATGTTCGTCACATCCGCAGCTTTCCTGGTAAAGAAAAATATGAAGCCGGTGACCTTCAAGGATACTCCGGAATATCAGAAGCTGCTTGAATTCCGCAGTAAAAGGGGTGCAACTGATGTAAGCTCATACTACAAATTCAAGGCTTCAAAAGAACTGGCCAATTATCTCCAGGTAAAAGATTCCGCCCGGCTTAAGAGGCTGGCTGAGTTGCAGGAATACCTGAAAACCAAAGAGTTCACTGAGAAGAAAGAGTATCTTCTTGATAAGAAGCGCTTTGAAAAGAGTGAGATGTACAAGGAACTGAGGGAGTATAATGATCTTAAAAACTCTGCCGACATCAAATGGTACTTCAGTGTAAAAGACTCAAACAAATTTGATTTTCTCAGGCAGCGTGAGTTGAAATTCAGTGATGAGTTCGAGGGCACAACTCCTGACAATACGAAGTGGCTAAACAGGTATTACTGGGGTGATAAGCTTCTTCACGACAGTTACAGCATTGCATCGGATCTTCATTGTTATACTCCTTCCGACAACATTGAGGTTCGGCACAGTGTGCTGAGAGTGATAACCAAACCGCAGAAGACAACAGGGAAAGTATGGGATCAGGAGAGGGGTTTTTATACGAAAGAGTTCTCTTTTACATCGGGGATTATCAATACGGGGGCCTCGTTCAGGCAGAAGTACGGCATCTTTTCAGCAAAAATAAAGCTTACCGATCAAAATGTGCGTAATGCTTTCTGGCTTATCGGCGACCGCATCACTCCTCACATTGATGTATGCAGGTCAGGGCATGGGAAGGTATGGTTTGACCTCTTTACATCTCCGGGAAATCACTATAAGAAGAGCATAGGGTCAAAATATCTCTCCGACTTTTTCATCTTCACCCTCGAGTGGAGGCCGGAAAGCCTCATATGGAAGATCAACGGCATTGAGGTAATGAGACAGACAAACGGTGTTCCGCAGGAGGAGATGTTCATTAATCTGGCCGGCGGGGTTGACAGGCCAATCGGAGGCATTTCATCAATGGAGGTTGACTGGGTGCGGGTATATCAGTTCAAGTAAGATTCTGTATAACAACATATTGCAGAGACGTTGCATGCAACGTCTCTTCTTTTTTTCGACCACCTGTAACATTTTAGGTGGAACGGCCGTCTTTATGTTATCTGTACATTGTCAGTATGACTGTAAAAGAGTACAATAATTCGGTAAAGGAGTTTGGTGACCATCTCTTCCGGTTCATCTACAGAAGCATAAGAGACCGGGAAAGGGCAGCGGATATTGTACAGGACACGTATGAGAAACTGTGGAACTGCGTTACTGAGATCGATATCAGTGCAGTGAAGTCATGGCTTTTCACATCAGCCTACAACAGGATGATCGATGTCATCAGGAAAGATTCAAGGCTTGTAACGGTTGAATTCTATGATGATGCATCACTTTATGCTGAAGAGAATAACTGCGATCTGAACGAGGTTCTTCATAATGCCCTTGACCGGCTTCCGGCAGTTCAAAGATCGGTTATTCTCCTGCGTGATTATGAGGGATACAGTTACCAGGAGATCGGGGAGATAGCCGGGCTTTCGGAGGCACAGGTGAAGACCTATATCTTCAGGGGACGTACAGCCCTGAGGGCCTACCTGGTAAAAACATCTGTCTGGCAATGAAAAGCGATATAGAATATCCACGCCTGGTTCCGCCGGATGACAGTATGCCCGGACAGGGAGGTCTTTTGCGATCTCCGCATGACCTTCCGGCTGACCAGTTCAGCCTTCTGGCTGCTGCATGGGCTGAAGGAGCTCTCTCAGGTGAGAGCCTCAGTGAATTAGAATCGGTAATTGCCGCAGACAGTGAAAAGAGAGCCTTTGCTGAGAGCTTCAGGAGGCTGAGGCTTAAGCCCGGGACAGAGAAATGGGAAGGACGCAATAAACTTCTCAGATCAACACCGATGGAGAAGAATATAAGGCGTGCGCTCATAGCTACAATTGCCACGGCAGCTGCCACTCTTTCTATCATAACACTCAGGCCCGTGACTGAGCATCAGGCTGTTGAGCAGACCCCACTTGTCCTCCCGGGTCTTACCGTGACAGCTGAAACAGCAAAGCCTGCCAGCCCTGAGATACAGGTGGTAAGCGAGACACCGACGGCTGAAAGTCCTCAAATGATATCAGAACCTGCAACCCTGATTGCCTCAGCAGAGGCTGAAGTGATCAGAGGAGACGGGCCACTGGTGCTCGGTGTTGTAGCTGAGGCACCCTTAATTATTTCGCAAATTAACGCCAATGATCTTATTGCTCTTCAAATAAGAGACATACCGCCTCCGGCCGAGGTCGTCGCTGAGCGGAGCTGGATTGTAAACAGCCTGGCCGCATTGTCAAAGTCAGGGACCAGTGAAGGTAAACCTGTTAACGGTTATACCATTGCCGGTTCGCTGGTAAAAAGCGTAAATTCCATCCTGGGGTGGGAGATGGAGCTTGAAAAGGTCTCAACCGATCAGGGAGAGCCTGTTGCCGTAAGTTTCAGCTCAGGGCTTCTGACTTTCTCGTCACCCGTTAAAAAAAGTAATCAGTGACTGTAACTTTTTACTGTTGCTGATCGTCACATAACTGAATCATAAACACATTTTGCCATGAAAAGAATAATCTTAACCTTGATTCTTGCCCTGTCACTGATCCTGCCATCGCAGGCACAGGAGAAGGAGAAGAAAGAAAAGACCCTCGAAGAACTCGAGCAGAAGGCAGCAAATCCTGCCGTTCCTGATACGCTGCAACTGCCTGAAGAGGAGGTTGCCGTTGTTGAAGAAGAGGAAGATCCCTCAGAAGAGATATCGACCGTTAATGTTGGCGACATTATTACCGTAGAAGAGAAAGGCAATGAAACAATTGTCAGGATAGGCAAGAGAGGCGTCAGGATAATCGAGGAGGACGGTGATACTGAAATACATATCGGTGACTATTACGATGAACGCCCGCACAAGACCGGAAGGCGCTCCTTCAAAGGCCATCTCGGCGGCATTGAATTCGCTTTCAACGGATATATGTCAGACTATTGGACCACATCGCTTGATCCTTCAGAGAGCTATATGAATCTTAACACCGGGAAATCAAACACATTCAACATTATCTTACCCAATGTCAGTCTGCCATTCACACCTCATTTCGGCCTCGTGGCAGCGATCGGGA
>JALOMO010000051.1 GCA_025455395.1 Bacteroidales bacterium | reverse complement strand
TCTTTATATCTCCCGCTTCCCTGAACCTGGCCCCTGTGGAACGATAATTTATAAGTGTTGTGGCTTGCCTTTCTGTGAGGCCTAGCCTGGTAAGGTCATCAAATGATGCAGTGTTGGGATCAAAACTGAAAAGGATTGCTTTTTCTTCTTCAGAAGCCTCTTCCTGCATGATGATGCTGCCGGCATCGGCCATGTCAGAGGTAACAGCCTCACTGCCAGGCCTGAGGGCAAAGATCCTTACAAGCAGCAGAATGAGAAGAAGAATTGACAGAATATAACTGCCGCGTCTCTCCCTGCGGTCAAAACCTATCAGTTCGGAGGTGATTTTCCTGAAAGACTTCACAATGTTATAGCACGAGACATGGCAATTTAAGAAAAATAGAAGTGCAAGTCAATAGGCTATAGCAAGGAGCATGGGGCAGGGAGCAAGGGGCAGGGAGAATTTGCGATTTGCGATTGTCGATTTGCGAATTGAAAGGCAGGGAGAAGGGGGCACTGAGTGTCAGTCGTCTTCGGTCTTCCGTCTTCGGTCTTCCGTCTTCAGAACGGGTAACCAATACCAACGACAATGGCCACATCATCACGGAAACTATAGGGCCTGGTCAGGGGTATCCACTTTGAACCGTCGGATATCTTAGGATCGCGTAGTTTGAGACCCAGATCAGCCCTGAGCATGACAAACTTAATGTCAAACCTTAGTCCGAGCCCGGTACCGACAGCCAGGTCATCGAGGAACCTGTTGAATTGGAATTGTCCTCCCGGTCTGTCTTTATCCTCTCTTAAGGTCCAGATGTTTCCCACATCAATAAATGTAGCCCCTTCCATAATCCAGAAGAGCTTAAACCGGTATTCAAAGTTGGCCTCGAGCTTAATGTCAGCGATCTGATAGAGGAATGTAGTATCACTCTCTATATCCGGATCGTACGAACCCGGCCCCAGTGTCTTGACTGTCCATGCCCTGAGGTCATTGGCCCCGCCGCCAAAATACTGCTCTTCAAAGGGCATGACCCTGGAGTTGCCATAGGAGAGACCCAATCCGGTGAATGCCCGGTATACAACAGTACTTGCTTCATTGATCTTGTAGTGGTAGCTGGCATCAGCCTCCAGCTTGACAAACTGTGCAAAAGGCTGCCCTGCCAGAAGATAACCGTCATCAGTCTTGTTGGCACCAGCCAGTTTATAGGCTGCAGACAGGAGGTTGCCAGCCAGATTGAATCCAATCCTTAAATACCAGTAATCAATTGAATTCTGTAATATCTGGTTATTGAATACCAGGCTGTAGTTTCCTCCAACGATCATCACCGGGCGATAAGAATAGGCCAGGTATGATGTAGTGTCAACCTTGGCCTGAAAGTCAGGATCCATGTTCTTGATATCCACGGCATTTATAACAAGCGGATTAACCGTGTTGGTGATATATCTGTTCCCTTTCCATGAATAGCCCAGCGTAAGGTTAGCTATGGTCCTTGTATAGACCGGCATCTTCTGGTAGTTGTACCCTGCCAGGATTACAGTCTTAGGATCATGCTTGCGGATAAAATTCTCCTTGGCAGGAAACGGCATCAGAAACTTTGGCAGACGCAACGCTGTTTCGATACCAAACTCCTGAGAGCTTTTTAAGGCCCCGACATCTTCTGTAAGGGCTTCATATGCACCCTTGAGTTTTAGGCTGAAGTTCTCAGCTCCACGGAAGAGGCTCTTGTTCTGGTAAATGAAGTTAACTGCCCCGCCAAGGTTGCCTCCCGCGTTCGTGCCTTCAAACTCAACCGTGAATGATTGTCGTGGCATGGGAGTAAGCTGTATCATACAGTCAAGCAACCCCTCATTGAGTCCCCTTCCTCCAGGGATACCCGGGTCAATGAAGTTAACATTGATCAGCCTGTGGTTCTTGAGTGCAGCCAGATGGGCCTGCGTCTGATCAGTATTAGTGATGCTGAAGGGAGAACCGGGGGAAATATACAGTGACTGTTTTATCACCTCATGTTTTACAGGTGACTTCCCGGGAGGTGAGACAAAATGTATTCCTTCAAAATAGGTGGTGTCAAAAGTAAGGGCATACTCCTCCCCTCCGGTCAGCGCCTCTCTTGGTTCAAACTCGGGAAAAACATATACATCCCTGATACGATGTCTGATATGGTTTCTTGTAGTTAGCCCTCCCTGGCTGTCCAGGATGGATTTCTTCGTAACAACATATTGTACGCTGACCTGATGGTTCATAAGCGAACTGTCAACCCTGAAAAATATATCCTCGGCAGAGAAGCTGTAGTACCCTATGTCCCTTATGTATCGCTCCAGCCTCTGCCGTTCAGCACGTAAAAGATCAACATCGTAGGCCATTCCTCTCTCAAAAAGGCAGTTCACAGTATCCATAATCACCAGGCTGTAAAACGTGGTATCCTGTATATCATAACTGATATTTGCTATTATATAAGGTCTGCCAGGTATGACTTTATAAGAGACCTCAGCCTCCTGTTTCTTAACCTCAATAGTATCCTCAACAATAGCATTGAAATATCCCTTAGATGCCAGGTAGCCAGCCAACTGATCTCTTGACCTTTCGGTTGCGATAGGGTCAAAAACAACAGGTTCCTCACCTATCCTCCTGAGCCAGCCGTGGGGCCATTTCTCCTTTTCAATATTTGACAGATTATAAAGCCCCAGGTGAAACCGTGAACCAAAAATACGCTTATTAGGCTGCTGCCTGATATAAGGTTTCATGTCACTGCTGTTCAGCGGAGCAGGCATAGGCTCCTTGCTCTTCTCAACCACAAGATTATTCCTGCTCAGTAGCAATTCATCAGATGGGACATATTTTGTGGGGTTACATGAGGTTGCCGCCAAAATTATGAGTAAAAGTAAACTCAGTTTGGGGAGAGTAATTTCTATATTTGTTCTCTGATTGGTCAACCTGAAGGCAAAATAGCAGTAGCAAATATATCATTATAAACTCTATTTTCAATTAGCGAACTATGTATAAGATAATGACCCGGCACCAGGCAAAAATGGTACTCTCGCTCCAGAAAAAGAAGGTCAGAGAGGAGAGTTCACTGTTTGTCATTGAGGGTGATAAAGTCGTCAGGGAATACATGCTGGCCGGGAACAGGGTAATACTTCTTGCGGCTAAACCCGAGTGGCTTGATGGTGAGCCGGAAACAGTAACCGGGATGGCTGATGAGATTGTCACTGTGAGTTATGATGACCTGAGACGCATAAGTTCTCTGAAGACCCCTCATAATGTACTCGCAGTTGCTGCTATGAAGACGACAGATTTTTCTGCAGAGATACTCGCTGATGGTCTGACAATTGCTCTTGAGTATGTTCAGGATCCCGGAAACATGGGAACTATAATCCGGATTGCAGCCTGGTTTGGTATTAAGAATATTATCTGTTCTGCTGATTGTGTTGACGTCTATAATCCTAAGGTGATACAGGCCACAATGGGTGCCTTCCTGCATGTAAGGGTGTATTATGTTTCTCTTGATAAGGTGTTAAAGAATGCACAAGAGGCAAAGATGCCGGTTTACGGTGCTACCATTGACGGTAAATCAATATATGATTGTAAGCTCAACAGCCACGGGATCATCCTACTGGGGAATGAGTCAAAGGGCATTTCTGACGGGTTGCTTCAACATGTCACAGACCGCATTACCATTCCCGGGCCGGAGAAACCTCTGGCAGGCATTGAGTCTCTGAATGTGAGTATGGCTGCTGCAATAATCTGCTCTGAGTTTGCCCGACGGAAAACAGTCTAAAGGTCAAAAGTCTGAAGGTCTGATGTCTTGCAATCGTGCAATCGTGCAATCATGCAATCGTGCAATCTTTAAGTTATGGTATTCTGAAACAAGGAACAAGGAACTCCTTTTCAATTCGCAAATCGACAATCGCAAATCGCAAATTCTCCCAGCTCCTTGCTCCTTGCCCTGAGCTCACTTTTGGTACTTCTCCGCAATCTTCGCAGCTGCCTGAATGCCGTCCAGGGCCGAGGATACTATTCCGCCGGCATAACCCGCTCCCTCACCTGCAGGATATAATCCATTGATATATAAGGCATTAAGGTTCTCAGGGTCACGTGTTACCCTCACCGGTGAGGAGGTACGGGACTCTACGGCAGCCACAAGAGCCTCATTAGTCAGATATCCTCTCATCTTCCTGCCAAATTCAAGGAACCCTTCCCTGAGTTTTAATGACATCTCCCCGGGTAACCATTCATGCAGAGGTGAAGGGGTCAGCCCCGGGAAATAGGACCCTTTCGGGAGCGATGCGGAAGATTTGCCCTCTACAAAATCAACAAGTCTCTGCGCCGGTGCTCTCTGCGTCATTCCTCCCTCCTGCCAGGCCTTTTTCTCAAGCGCTGACTGATAGATGACTCCTGCCAATACCGTACTTCCATACTTCACTGCGTCCTCCTCCCTGATTTCAGTTACAATGCCACTGTTTGCCCAGGGAGAGTTGCGGCGTGAGGGAGACATCCCGTTAACCACTACCTCTCCGGGTGAGGTAGCTGATGGAACCATGAATCCTCCGGGACACATGCAAAATGAGTATACGCCACGCCCTGCGATCTGTGTTGCCACCGTATAAGCTGCCGCCGGGAGATACTTTCCTCTTGATTTACCATGATACTGAATCCGGTCAATAAGCTCCTGCGGATGTTCCACCCTTACCCCCATGGCAAAGGGTTTGTATTCAAGTCTTACACCGTTCTCTGCCATAAGATAGTAAATATCCCGGGCAGAATGACCTGTTGCCATGATAATATCATCTGCCTTCATAACCATGTTTCCGTTCACTACCACTCCCCTGAAGGTACCATTATCTATAGAGATGCCGGTGATACGGTGTCCGAAAAGGACCTCTCCTCCTGCCTGTCTTATACTGCTGCGGATAGCAGTTATCACACCCGGGAGCCGGTCTGTTCCCAGATGCGGATGTGCTTCATACAGTATGGCGGGGTCAGCACCATGGAGAACCAACAGTTCCAGAACTCGTCGGTTGTCACCTCTCTTCTTTGACCTGGTATATAACTTTCCGTCAGAAAAGGTACCGGCTCCACCCTCCCCAAAGCAGTAGTTGGAATCAGGTTCAACGATATGTTTGGTGCTGATGGCAGCCACATCCCTCTTGCGCTCCTTCACCTCCCTGCCACGCTCAATGACAATGGGCTTCAGTCCTGCCTCAATGAGCTTCAATGCGGCAAACAACCCTGCGGGCCCGCTGCCGGCAATGATCACCTCTCGTGCGTTGCTTACATCCCTGATCCTGAAAGGGGTAATTACGTCAGGCGGCTCGACATTATCACAGATGCGGACTGTTACGTTTACCCTGATGTCCGGCTTACGCGCATCGACAGAACGCCGTATGATGCTAAGTCTGAAATCTTTTCTGCCTGTTTTCTTTATAAGATAGGCCTGCAGCGCAGCCTCATCAAAGGCTGTCTCGGGGGAGAGCAGAAGACTGAGCTCTTCAGCCATGATCACTCAAAATGGAAGGAGAGTATCCATATCTGCGAATGCATTGACTCAATGGAATTTGCGTATTGCGGATATCCGGGAGCCGGTTCATGCACAAGAATGTCACGCAGACCGTTCGACATCTTTGCTTCTATTGTCAGCTTGAAATAGGGAAGATAAATATCAATACCAGCTCCTGCCTCGTAATAAAGATCAGCCCTGTTCAGCCTCAGATAGATCTCCTGCTGTTCATCATACTCCTTTTTCCCGGCAAGATCATATCTGAAATTCAACCCGCCTATTATGTATGGTCTTGAATTATTCAGACGCATGCCTTTGTACTTCAGGGAGAGTGGAAATTCCAGAAAGGATGATTCAAGCTTCTGCTTGTCATTTATCAGCACCCCGTTCTGGTAGAAATTAATATTCCGCTGTCCGAAGGAGACACCAGGAAGGAATCTGACATCGAGGTAGGTCGTTGGCCGGAAATCGCTGACTATCTGTATATTGATGCCAGGCTTAAGACTCACTGTTTCAGCTGTTATTCCATTTGCCACTGCCTCCTCTGACAACTTGATGTTGAAATCCATCGTATTGAGCCCCATGCTGAACCCGAAGTGAAGCATCCGTTCATCATAGTTTGAATCATTCTTGGGTTTGGATCTCTGGCCTGACAGAATCATTGGCGCCAGCAGCATGAATAGTATGATTGATCTTTTGAGCACGATATGAGGGTCTATCTTAAAAACGCAAATATGGAAATTTATTGTATTATGGCAAATTCATGGCTTGAACCCATAGTAGATGCTGGCTATCCCGCCACTAAGTCTGCACTGTTCTGCACCCGCAAACCCAACGTTACGCAGAAGTGCCAGGAAGTTCTCATTATCTGGGAATGACATTACTGAATCAGGAAGGTATGAATAGGCATCAGGGTCACCTGAAACCTTTCTTCCGATCCATGGAAGTATCTTTCTGAAATAGAACCCGTAAATCTGTCTCAGCGGGAACCATCCGGGCCTTGAAAACTCGAGCACCATTATCATTCCTCCGGGACGGATAACCCTGAGCATCTCCCCGAGCCCCGTTACAGTATTTTCAAAATTGCGTACTCCGAAAGCTGACATAACTGCATCAAACATGTTATCAGGAAACAATATCTTCTCGGAATCACCTTTAATGAGCCTTATTTTTTCTGAATATCCATGTCTTTCCAGCTTTTCCTGCCCGGCAGCCAGCATCTTTTCACTTATATCAATACCTGTTATCTGATCAGGTTTAAGCATCAGTGCCTCAATGGCCAGGTCTGCTGTACCGGTTGCCACGTCAAGTATCGATGAGGCCTTGATGTGTTCCCCTATTATGTTTATTGCTTTTCTCCTCCAGCGTTTGTCAGTACCAAGTGAGAGGAGACGGTTCAGCAAGTCATAACGATGGGAGATAGAGTCAAACATTGCTTCTACCTTTTCCCTGGAGGCTCCCCTGACCTGATTTAAATCATTCATCATTTTAAATTAGATCGCCAAAGATACCCACAATATTGATTATTTTTACCCCTCTGAAAAACTTGACAAATGAGAAAGACTGTTCTGGTTACAGGGGCTACATCAGGAATAGGTGAAGCCACCGCCATAAAGTTTGCCGAGGCAACTAACCGTCTGATTTTAACAGGAAGAAGGAAAGATCGTCTCGATCAACTGGCTGAACACCTGGTCGAGGAGTATGGCATTGATATTCTGCCTCTCTGTTTCGATGTACGTGACCGCAAGCAGGTGGACAAATACCTCGGGCATCTGCCGGAGGAGTGGAGCAATATTGATATACTGGTCAACAATGCAGGGCTGGCAGCGGGGCTGAGCCACATCGACGAAGGGGATATAGACGACTGGGACCAGATGATTGACACGAATATCAGGGGACTGCTTTACGTGACCAGGGTAATAGCACCTGGTATGGTAAAAAGGAGATCAGGCCACATTATAAATATCTCGTCATTGGCCGGCAAGGAGGTGTATGAGAACGGAGCCGTCTACTGCGGGTCAAAGCATGCCGTTGATGCCATCTCCAGAGGTATGCGCATTGATCTGGTAAAACACAATATTAAGGTCACTAACGTGGCACCAGGCATGGTTGAGACAGAGTTCTCCCTTGTAAGGTTCAGAGGAGATAAAGAGAGAGCTGCCTCGGTATACGCCGGGGTTCATCCTCTTACCGGTGATGACATTGCCAAAGTAATTTTCTATTGTGCCACGCTTCCGCCCCACGTATGCATCAATGACGTGGTTATAACACCAACTGCGCAAGCAGCAGCGCATTATACCTTCAGAAAAAGTTAAAATCTTATAATTCAGAATCGGTCAGATCAAAAAAGCTTAAATTACCTTACATTTCTCTCAGGTTCTGTTTCTGACCTGCAAACATTTAAACCGCACTGACATGAAAAGAAAAAACTATGCTATCATGCTGATTGTGATTCTATTATCATCTATTGCACAATTACTCTCAGCCATTGACACCGGTAATACAAGAATGCTTTCACAGCCTGCTGCCAGTGGAACGCACATTGCATTTATCTATGCCGAGGATCTCTGGATTGCTGATTCAGACGGCTCAGATCCAAAACGAATTACAGTGGATGAGGGGATTGAATCAGATCCTTTTTTCTCTCCTGACGGGAAGATTATCGCCTTCAGTGCCCAGTATGACGGAAATACAGATGTCTTTACGGTTCCGGTTACCGGAGGAGTTCCTGTCAGACTGACATGGCATCCGGGTGACGACCTTACCAGAGGCTTCACCCCTGATGGCAAACGAGTTCTCTTCGCCTCACAGCGTGATGTATTCACAACAAGGTACTTTCAGCTCTTTACAGTAAGTTTGGAAGGCGGACTGCCTGAAAAGCTTGAAATCCCCAATGCCTGGTCAGCAGCATATTCGCCCGACGGAAAAAAAATGGCCTATACACCAATTCCGCCAAGATACCAGCAGTGGAAGAATTACAGGGGAGGAACAACTTCGAACATATGGATTTATTCCTTCGATGATCATTCCGTCACCAAGATCCCCCAGCCAGAGAAAGGATGCAATGATGCTGACCCAATGTGGATCGGAGATAAGGTATATTTCTTAAGTGACAGGGACGGTGAATTTAATCTCTTTTCATGGGACTCAAATACAAGTTCTGTTGTCAGGTTGACTGATTATGATACTTTCCCTGTGCTTAAAGCCTCTGCCGGTGTCGGAAGAATAATCTATGAACAGGAAGGATATCTTCATACTTTTGATTTGAGTGCAAATATTCCAGCCAGGATGACGATCGGCATAGCTGCTGACCTGTTAGAGTTAAGGCCGAGGTTTGCACAGGGGAGCAATTATATCAGGAGCTTTGACATTTCGCCCACCGGCGCAAGAGCAGTATTCGGTTTCAGGGGTGAGATAATCACCCTTCCTGCCGAAAAAGGCGACCCGAGAAATATTACCCTTACTCCTGGGGCACACGAGAAATACCCCTCATGGTCACCCGACGGTAAGCATATTGCATACTTTTCTGATGCATCGGGTGAATATGCTCTTCACATTAAATCACAGGACGGAAAGGGGGAGACAAAGAGATTTACACCTGTCGGAAGCGGGTTTTATGCCTTCCCGGAGTGGTCTCCCGACAATAAAAAGATCTGCTATGTAGATAACGCAAGAAATCTCTATCTTCTAGACATCAGTTCAGGGATTATTAGTAAGATAGATGCTGATGAGCTTTACCAGCCAGGGGCTTTCAGAGATATCTTCGGCGACTGGTCATCAGATTCAAAATGGATAGTATATACAAGAGTCCTTGCCACTCAGTTCCGCTCAGTGTGGCTCTATTCTGTAGATCAGAAGAAATCATTCCCGGTGACCGACGGTCTGAGTGATGCCTCTGAGCCGGTGTTCGACCCGTCCGGAGATTATATATATTTCTTTGCATCGACAGATGCAGGCCCTGTCATAAACTGGTTTGATCTGTCAAGGCAGGATATGAGGATGACCAACTCCATTTACCTTGTGACCCTGCGAAAGGATCTGATCTCGCCATTTGCCAAAGAGAGCGATGAGGAGATCGCGAAAAAGGCTGAGACTGAGGTTAAGGTTGAGGTTAAGGAACCAGCAGCAAAAGACGCCGGGAAGAATGCAAAAAAGGACACAAAAGCTGCCTCAGATATTCAGGAAAAAAAGGATATGCTTAAGATCGACACAGATGGCCTCCGCGACAGGATTGTAAACATCCCGGTCAGGGCTGGCAGCTACTCGGATCTTGATGTCGCTGCAACAGGAGAGATACTCTATATTTTAAGACCCTCAGTACCATCAGAATCTTCAAAGATGTTCAAGTATTCTCTAAAGGATCGAAAGAGCGAAGAGGTGATGGAGCTTGACGGTTATAAGGTATCGGCAGACAGGAAGAAGATGCTTTATACCAAGGGTCAGACATTTGGCATTTCAGCCGCTGGCAAGAAGCCGGAAGCAGGAAAGGGAGTCCTCAATACTTCATCCATGTCTGTCAGGATCGACCCGCAGACAGAGTGGGCGCAGATATTCGATGAGGCATGGAGGATCAACCGCGATTACTTCTATGACCCCGGAATGCACGGTGCTGACTGGAAGGCTATGAAAGAAAAATATTCAAAGTTTCTTCCTGACCTGGCATGCAGAAACGACCTCAACAGGTTGATTCAGTGGATGTGCAGCGAACTCTCTGTCGGACATCACAGGGTCGGAGGTGGTGACCGCCTTAACACCCCGACAAGAGTCAGCGGTGGACTCCTCGGCGCGGACTATACAATAGCCAGTAACAGGTACCGCCTTAAGAAGATTTACGGCGGCCTGAACTGGAATCCTGACCTCAGATCACCTCTTACTGAACCCGGACTTAATGTGGAGGAGGGTGATTATATCCTCGCCATAAACGGAACGGAACTTACTGCTGATATCAATATCCATAGCCTTCTTGAAAATACCGAAGGCAAAATTGTTGAACTGACAGTCGGAAAGAACCCTGATTTTAACGGGTCGCGGGTTATTAAGGTTGTGCCCATTGCCAATGAGAATAACCTGAGAAACCGTGACTGGGTGGAGGGTAACCTCCGGAAGGTCACTGAGGCAACAGGGGGTAAGGTGGCTTATGTCTATGTACCCAATACCGCAGGAGCAGGACATGAGTATTTCAAGAGATATTTCTTCCCGCAGGTTGACAGGAAGGCAATAATAATCGATGAAAGGTTTAACGGTGGAGGTTCAGTGGCAGACTATTATATTGATATTCTGCTCAGACCCGTCCAGTCATACTGGAATATGCGGTACGGTAAAGACCTCAAGACACCCAATGCATCAATCCAGGGCCCGAAGGTTATGATCATTGATGAGACCGCAGGTTCAGGTGGAGATATGCTGCCATGGATGTTCAGAAAGTTCCAGGTCGGAACACTGGTGGGTAAAAGGACCTGGGGCGGACTTGTTGGCACACTTGGATTTCCTGAACTGATGGATGGTGGAGTGGTAACAGCACCTAACCTGGCTATATGGACAAAGGAGGGTTTTATCGTCGAGAATGTAGGTGTTGCTCCTGATATCGAAGTGGAACAATGGCCTGCAGATATAATAAACGGCAAAGATCCGCAGCTGGAAAAAGCTATTGAGGTAGCTCTCGAGGAGCTCAGGAAAAATCCGCCAGAGGAGCCTGTCCGGCCACCATATCCTGTAAGGGTCAGGCAGTAGGCAGCAGGCAGCAGGCCGTGGGGATTATATGCCTGAAAATATTTACTGAATTTTTAATTTCTATTTCTTAACTTTGATTCTCTGGGTGAATAAATGTATAACACGGAGATACCGGAGGCCAGCAACGCCGTCCTGGCTATTATCCTGACTGTCGGGGGATACTATTCCTATTATTTTACTGCCTGGTCAGAACCAGTAAAAACCTGGTTTACAAAAAAATATGAGATATCAGAGATCCCCTTGTTCCTTTTTCGCAAGGGACTGGGCTTCATTTTCCTGGGAGTAATACCCGGAGCACTCTTCCTGTTTTTGCTTGACATCGAACAGGTGAAGTACAAAATCCCGGTACTGTCATCATACCCATGGATCTTGTTTCCCCTGATTTTTTTTCTTGTTATAATGACCTCATATATCTCAGCCAGAAGACCTGAGGTCAAATCAGTCATCCCTCAGATGAGGCTCGCGGCCTGGGGAACGAGGGAGATTGCTGCCTCGGCCGCCGGCTGGGCTATATATCTTTTCGCTTACGAATTCATTTTGAGGGGATTGCTTTTATTCGCCTTCGTTTCTTCATATGGCATCACAGCTGCAATAATCATCAATGTTGCATTATATTCCGCCTTTCATCTACCTAATGGGAGAAGTGAAACAATTGCCGCTATCCCGTTCGGATTGATTCTCTGTTTTGTCTCGCTGTCATCAGGCTCATTCATGACTGCCTTCCTGCTGCATTATGCATTTGCAGTATCAACTGAAATGTTTTCAGTTCACTTTAATGAACAGATGCGGTTCACTATAAAAACTGAAACCATATGAGATTTTTCATAACGGGAGCAACAGGTTTCATAGGCAGGGAACTGGTCAAGGCTCTGATAAAGAAAGACCTGGAAGTCAATCTGCTGGTCAGATCCGCAGAGAAGATCAAAAGCCTTGCATCACCAAAGCTGAATATTGTCTCAGGAGACATAACCGATGCCTCCTCAGTTGAAAAAGCGATGACGGGCTGCACCCATGTATTTCACCTTGCTGCCTATGCAAAGCCCTCAGCTGTTGATCCCGGTATATTCAGGGCGGTGAATGTCGAGGGAACAAGAATTATCCTGGCAACTGCCCTGAAACTTGGAATCGAAAGAGTGATCTTTGCCTCCTCCGGCGCAACACTTGCCACAACCACCCCTTACAATGATGTTACAGAAGAGAGCGAGAGACCTGAAAAATATCATACAGAATATGCGGTAACAAAGAAAGAGGCGGAAGTCCTGTGCCGGGAGTATGTAAAAAAGGGGCTTGATGTTATAACAGTTTATCCTACAAAGGTTTTTGGCCCGGAAACATTAACAGAGAGTAATGCTCTGACAAGGATAATGAGCATGTATCTCCAGGGAAGGTGGAGGATTATTCCGGGAGATGGCAAGACCTTCGGCAACTACGTCTTTGTTGAAGATGTGGTTAATGGGATGATGCTGGCGATGGAAAAAGGGAACAGGGGATCAGACTATATCCTTGGAGGCATCAATGCTTCATTCAAGGAGTTCTTCGGCACCCTAGGCATGGTCTCGGGCAAGAAGCGCCTGATGATCCGTCTTCCCTACACCGTGATGATCGCAGCTTCGGCCGTCATCACAGGCGTAACCCGGCTCCTGCGCATGCCTTCACTTATTACACCCTTCTGGGTAAAGCACTACCTTCAGCACCGGCGCCTCTCAAGCCTGAAGGCAATGAATGAGCTGGGTTATACGGTAACTTCTCTTGAGACAGGACTGCGAAGGACGGTTACCTGGCTCAGGCAATGCGACCACTCACAAAACGGCAGGTCAAAAGACTATTACACCCTCATTACAGGGGCCAGCTCAGGAATAGGCAAAGCCCTCGCAATTGAATCTGCAAGAAACGGGTTGAATCTGTTTCTCGTCTCTCTTCCGGAAACGGGCCTCCAGGAATTTGCCAGGGAATTAAGCCATGACTATGGCATCTGCACCCAGTATTTCGAGGTAAATCTCTGTGAAAATGACGCACATCAGAAAGTTCTGGGCTATGCTGTCGAAAAGAAGCTTAAGGTGAATATTCTGATAAATAATGTCGGCACTGGCTTCAGCTGCAGATTCGAGTCCCTGTCAGAACAAAGCATAACCGCCATGTTCTTGCTGAACATCCTTACAACCACTCTCTTGACTAAAGCCTTCCTGCCCGAACTGCAGAAAGCAGACAAAGCCTGTCTGATGAACATCGTCAGCATTGCCGCCTTTTCTCCCCTGCCGGGCAAAAGCGTTTACGCAGCCAGCAAAGCTTATGTAATGTACCTTACCAGGGCACTTCGCAGGGAACTGAAGGCCAGCAATGTGTCTGTCACAGGCGTTTTTCCCGGCGCTGTCGCAACAAATGCAATGGTCAGAAGACGCATAGAGATGGGTAAGTGGAGTGCAAAGCAGATGTCAACAAGCGCTGAAGAGGTTGCCCGCCTTAGCATTTCCGGCATGTTTGCTGGCAAAGGTACCGTCATCCCGGGAAGAAAACTGAAGACAGTCTTTTACATTGGAAACCTGGTACCCCAGGGTATCGTCCTGTTTCTTACCGAAAATGAACTGAAAAAGACCTTTGACCGAATCTAGTTTTAAGGCTTCACAATTTTACTCCTTTTGTTCATGGTTATTCCATGAAGGATACTGTTCTCGGACAAATTTGATACTTTTGGCTTCAGGATTTGAAGAGGAGAGTCATACATAAGGTCAGGACAGGAATCAGATTATGAACAAACAGATATATGAGTTACAGTTATAAATACCTGCAGGAATTTACAACCGCAATTTTCATGCGCATGGGATGCAGTGAGGCTGATGGCGATGCCATTGCCCGTGTCCTGGTTGCGGCTGAGCTCCGCGACCACGCCTCTCACGGCATGATACGGATAAAGGAATACTATGAGCTGTGGAAGAGTGGCAGGGTCAATGCCACTCCTGATGTCAGGGTTGTGCATGAGACTCCTTCAACAGCAGTCGTTGACGGTGACAGGTGCTTCGGCATGGTAGCCGGCATGCGGTCTATGCGACTGGCGATAGAAAAGGCTGCCTCTACCGGCACAGGGTGGGTGGCAACACGTAACTCGAACCACTTTGGCATTGCAGGTTATTATGCAATGATGGCCCTTGAACATGATATGGTCGGGATATGCGTGACAAACGCCAATCCCCTCGTAGCTCCCACCTGGTCGGTAAGCCGTTATCTGGGCACCAATCCGCTGGCTGTGGCTGTTCCTGCTCTCAACGAGCCTCCCTTTGTGGCTGACTTCGCCACCACCCCTATTGCACGCGGCAAGCTTGCCGTTGCGGAGAAGAAGGGAGAGAAGGTTCCCTTCGGGTATGTACAGGATGCTGAAGGTGTTCCTTCAGATGACCCAGGTATACTTCGGAGGGGAGGCGCCATGCTAACCCTGGGGGGCGACCGCCTGCACGGCAGCCACAAGGGCTATTGTATGACAGCTGTGGTTGACATCTTCAGTGCACTATTCAGCGGCGCCAGCTTCGGCCCGTTCGTCCCGCCAAGCGTGGCATATCTTCCTGTGCCTGAGAACCAGGAGGGGAAAGGGACAGGACACTTCTTCGGTGCCATGCGCATTGATGCCTTCAGACCCGCAGCAGAGTTCAGGGCAGAGATGGATGAATGGATCAGAACATTCAGAAATGCGAAACCAGCAAAGGGTGAATCAAGAGTCCTGATCCCCGGCGACCCTGAAAGAGAAGCAGAGGAGAGGTATCGCAGGGAAGGAATTAAGCTCGTCCCGGCAGTGGCCGAAGATCTGAAGGCGATAGCTGCAGAGCTGGGAACTTATTTTGGAGAATGACGGGCTGTAATTCTGCGGTCTTGCGGTCTTGTCGGAGCGAAGCGGAGATCCCGACCGAAGAGTCGGGACGGTTTTGCAGTCATCTAATAAATATTTAACCACTGATTTACACAGAGTTTTAAGGGAGTTTCACTGTTTTATTTAGAAAATTAACAGTGCAACTCTGAAATTACTCTGTGTTACTCTGTGGTAAATTCAGAATCCTGCAGTCCTGCAATCTTGCAATCTGAATGGATACTCCATGGTTTATGGCATAAATCCCTGTCTTTTAAGAACTTCAAGTAGTTTCCCTGAAAAGAACTCATTATCGGCCTTTTTGTACCGCACATCGGTGAAGACCTGTGCAAGGGTGTTCTTGCTGTTTTCGGCGATAAACCCAAGATTATCCTGTCGTAATTCTTTTGCCCTGTAAATATCATCAATCATCTCAGAAGTATAATCGCTGTACTTCTCACGGTGCATCACCGCATAAAGTGGAAGCCTGTCGACCTGCTCAGGTATCTCCGCCGGCCACCCCACCGTCACAGTGGTGACAGGCACCACCCCGTGTGGCAGATCAAGGATATCAATTATCTTATCTGCGTTATACGTTGTTGTTCCCAGGTAGCAGATCCCCAGTCCCTCCTCCTCTGCCGCGTTGCATACGGTCTGGGCCACAAGCAATGCATCAATGGCGGCAGTCATGAACGACAGGAAATTGTCATAACCCGGCTCGGCATCCCTCTGCCGGCACCATTTGTTGAAGCGGTTGAAATCAGCACAGAAGGTAAGGACCACCGGTGCCTCGGTAACCATCGGCTGATTGAAATGGACAGGAGCCAGTTGTCTCTTCAGCCCTTCGTCACTTGTAACTATTATGCTGTATACCTGCATATTGCCAGTTGTCGAGGTCCTGGTGCCGGCAAGAAGTATCTTCTCAAGCAGTGAGGCATCTATCTCCCTGTTTTCATACTTTCTTATTGTTCTGCGCGTGAAATATTTGCTGTTCATTTTATCTCCCTTCTGTCTGCAGCAAAATAATTAAATAACGTTAAAAAAATTACTGACAAACTTCCTTTTCTTACCTTAGTCACTCTGAATAATTAACCAACAACTCATAAAATGAAGAAAATCCTGACACTGATTATGGCCCTTATTCTAGCCGGTACCGGCTCTCTGTGGGCACAGAAGAAAGATGCGAAAAAAGAGACAAAAGAGTCAGAGAAGCAGATCAAACCCTCTGTTCCTTCCTCCCTCTTCAGCAGTATCTCGTTCCGTTCAATAGGTCCCTCATGGGCTTCGGGCAGAATAGCAGACTTTGCAGTCAACCCGGCCGATCACAATGAGATCTATGCTGCCGTTGCTTCCGGAAATATATGGAAGAGCAACAACAACGGCACCACATGGAAGCCTGTTTTTGACAAATACGGAGCCTATGCCATAGGCTGTATCGTCATTGATCCGAACAACCATAATGTTGTCTGGGCAGGCACCGGCGAGAACAATCATCAACGCGCCCTTGGCTGGGGTGACGGTGTCTACCGCTCAGATGACGGCGGATCGAGCTGGAAAAACATGGGACTGAAGGAATCACGCCAGATAGGTGGCATCGTAATTGACCCGCGCAACAGCGACGTGGTATATGTAGCCGCTGAAGGGTCAGCATGGGGACCAGGTGGTGAAAGAGGGCTCTATAAGACCACCGACGGTGGCAAGACATGGACAAAGATTCTGAATATCAGTGAAAACACAGGCGTAAACAACGTGATCCTCGATCCCGTCAACCCGGATGTTATATATGCAACCTCGGAACAGCGCCGCAGGCACATAGGGCTTAAGATTAGCGGCGGCCCCGAGTCAGCCGTGTATAAATCAACCGACGGAGGCCTGACATTCAACAAGATAATGAATGGACTGCCAGGTGTGCATACTGGTGGCATGGGTATAGCAATCTCACCTGTTGACAATAATATCCTGTACCTCATCATAGAAGCCCAGGGTGAGTCAAGCGGATTCTTCAGGTCAGTGAACAGGGGCGCCTCATGGGAAAAGATGAGTTCATACTCAGCCAGCGGCCAGTATTATAACAAGATCATATGCGATCCGAAGGATGTTGACAGGGTATACAGCCTCGATGTAGTCACACAGGTGACAGATGACGGCGGCAGGACATGGCGCGCTGTCGGCAATGAGGGACGACATGTTGACGACCATGCCATGTGGATCGACCCTGATGACACAAGACATTTCTACATCGGTGGCGACGGAGGCATTTATGAGACCTATGACTCCGGAAAGAACTTCATATTCAAGTCAAACCTCCCAGTGACCCAGTTCTACAGGGTTGCTGTCGATAACTCCTATCCCTTCTACTATATCTACGGTGGAACCCAGGATAACAACTCTTTTGGCGGACCCTCAGCCAGTATCAGCGACGGCGTGGTAAATGACGACTGGTTTGTAACACAGGGCGGTGACGGATTCTGGGTTGCCATTGACCCGACAGATCCCAACATTGTCTATACCGAGTCACAATATGGTAATGTGTCACGCTGGGACCGGAAGAGCGGTCAGAGCATAAGTATCAAGCCTTATCCCGGAGCTGGAGAACTGACCTACCGCTGGAACTGGGACACCCCCGTGCTCATCAGCCCGTTCAACAATAAAAGAATCTATGTGGCTGCCAACTTCCTCTTCCGCAGTGATGACCAGGGAAGCAGCTGGACCAAAATATCTCCTGACCTAACCAGGAACGAGAACAGGGATAACCTCAAAGTGATGGACAAATACTGGCCAGTAGATGCCGTCGCAAAAAACAAGTCTACATCACTTCCAGGAACCATCATTGCCCTTACAGAATCAAAGGTTCAGAAAGACCTGATCTACACGGGCAGCGATGACGGTGTAATATCGGTATCAGAAGACGGCGGAAAAAACTGGAATTTAATTAAGAGCTTCCCGGGAGTGCCTGAGTTTGCTTATGTAAGTGATATTCTGTCCGACAAGTTTAATGCTGACATCGTCTACGCTACCTTTAACAACCATCAGCGTGACGACTTTAAACCTTATGTTCTCAGGAGCACTGACAAGGGAAAGAGCTGGGCCTCAATTAGTGCCAACCTTCCGGTTGTCGGACCTGTGCATACTATTGAGCAGGATAATGTCAACCGTGACCTCCTGTTCCTCGGTACTGAATTCAGCTTCTTCGTCTCCTTTGATGGTGGTACTACATGGACCGAATACAAGAACGGACTACCGACAATACCTGTCCGTGACATTGCTATCCAGGAGCGTGAAAATGACCTTGTAATTGCAACTTTTGGCAGAGGATTCTATGTCATTGATGACTTCACACCGCTTCGTAACTACAAGAAGGAGATCGTCGATAAGCCGGGATATATATTTCCTGTAAAGGATGCCAAAATGTTTGTACAGGACAGCGAGTTTGACAACCAGGGTTCAATGTATTACAAGGCTCCGAATCCTCCTTATGGCGCTACAATTACCTATTATGTCGATTCCGTACCCAAAACTGACAGGGATATAAGGAAAGAGAACGAGAAGAAGCTGTTTGAGAAGGGTGAGTTCATCCCGCAACCCACTCCGCTGGAACTTAGCCTGGAGGAGAAGGAGATCAAGCCTTATCTCATCTTTACAATAACCGATGAGGAAGGTAACATCATCCGTAAGCTTTACAAGTCGGCATCCAAAGGTGTCAACAGGATCACCTGGAACTTCACCTATGCCGGATATCAGCCTGTCAGTGCCACAAAGTTCGAGCCCGTGTCAGAGGGTGGAAGAGGTAGCAGATGGGGTGGCGGAGGTATCTCTGTCATGCCCGGCAAGTATTTTGTGTCAATGGCACTTTATGCCAAGGGAGAGGTAAAAGAACTGGCCGGTCCGGAACCTTTTGTCTGCAACCCGCTCGATATTGTAACGATGCCTGCGAAAGATCCTGCTGCAAGAGACAAATGGATCAGGGAGGCCACAGCACTTGCCAGGACTGCCTATGGTGCGATCTCCTATATCGGAGAGCTTGATGTGAAGATAAATACGATCATGCAGGTGATTCATCAGACACCCGAAGCCCCGGCATCACTAATGCAGGAGGCTGTGGCAGTCAACAATGAGATTGGTGAGATACTGTATCTTGTCAGAGGCATATCTGTCGGCGCAAGCACCGAAGAGACACCTCCTTCACCTGTTTCTCTTTCAGCCCGTCTCTCAACCATGTCAAGGTCACTGTACGGTAACACAGGCGACATATCGGGTATCGCAGATCAGCAGTATCAGGCCCTGAAGAAAGAGTTCCCCGCCCTGCTTGAAAGGATACAGAAGGCAGGACAGGCCATTGACGGACTCAATTCAAAACTTGATGGGATAAATGCACCCTGGACCACAGGAAGAGTGCCCAGGTTGTGATTTTTGTAAATCTGTAGTCTTCAGTCCGCAGTCAGCATATCTTGCCGACTGTGGACTGGCGACTGCCGACTTCTTTGCCCCCTGCCCCATGCTCCTTGCTCCCAGCTAGAATCTCTTCACATATGCATGGCAGTAAGGAACTTTGCCATTACGGAAATAATAATCCTGGTGGTATTCCTCGGCAGGATAAAATTCTGTAGCCCTGGTAACCTGTGTCGCCACTTTGAGTCCTTTTCCCTTGAGAACTTCTAAATATCTCAAAGCAACAGTCTTTTGTGATTCATTCTTGTAGAATATCTCAGACCTGTACTGGTCACCTATGTCCGGGCCCTGGCGGTCAACCTGGGTAGGATCATGTATCTCAAGAAAAAGCTTAAGAAGTTTATCATACGAGGTCTTGCTTATGTCATAGGTAACCTTAACTGTCTCTGCATGCCCTGTGGTTCCGGTACATACCTCCCTGTAAGAAGGGTTCTTTACCTTTCCGCCGGTATAACCTGAAACGACAGCCACTACCCCAGGTTCTTTCTGCAGGAAATACTCAACACCCCAGAAACATCCTCCTGCAAAGAGTGCTGTCCCATAAGTTCCGGCTTCAAGCTTTGCAGGCACAAAGTCAAGCGAGATTGAATTGACGCAATGACGCGTGTCCCTGGGTGTAAAACCCTCACCGGTAAAGACATGACCAAGATGACCGTCACAAGAGGCGCAAACAATTTCCGTTCGCCGTCCGTCCGCATCAGCTATCCGCTTTACGGCTCCATCGATCTCATCGTCAAAACTGGGCCAGCCACATCCGGAATCGAACTTGGAGTCAGAATGATAAAGCGCGTTACCGCACTGCTTGCATAGATAGGTGCCCTTACCCTTAAACTTGTCATACAAGCCCGTGAAAGGATACTCGGTTGCCTTTTTTATTATGATTTTTGCCTCTTCAGGATTCAACTCATTATATGACGGTTTCTCCTGCGATATCAATTCTGTTCCCATTGACATTAATGCTAGTGAAATTAATAATACTCTATGTGAAAATGTTTTCATAATAGCCATTTCCAGAATAACAATCTTAACCCTTTAAGGTTTAAAAAGAGTGCTTTATCAAAATAATATTATGGCACAGTTATTGTTTTCAAAATAAAGTTATTTTTGTGTCGGACTTAATGGCAGATAAAATGAAAAAACTTAGTCTTATAGTTGTTCTGGCTTTCATAGCAGCACTCGCTCTCAGTTCTTGCAACCGTGAGGCGTGCCCTGCTTATAGCAGCAACAATACAGATTCAACGGAAAAAGCAGGCTAGAAAGCATCTTTCCGAGTCTGCCACCTTTAATTTTGCGGCATCCTGAATATGAGATTGTTGCACGTCATATTATTCCTTATAATTTGCGGTCCCTTGCTCGCACAGGGTGATATTGACCCCCAGGACAGGTTATTCTGGCGTAATGAGCGCTCATTCGGAGTTGCTCTGAATACTGATGGCTGGTCTTTTATCTATCGCGAACTGCGCCAGACAAAACCAGCGACAAGAATCTTTTTTGAGGGTTCATTCGAAGCCTTCAAACACCCCAAGGAGATCAAACTGACAAATTATTACTTCCAGAACTCCGGTTCATTTGTATATGGTAAGTTAAATTCAACGTGGACAATTGGTATAGGGGCAGGATACCAGAGAGAGCTTTTTGAAAAACGTGACCTTGGTGGTGTATCGATTAGCTGGCTGATTGGCTTGGGCCCTACCCTGCTATTCGCAAAACCTATCTATTATGAGGTTATTGTGCCGACCGGCGGGGGGTATTATGAAATCGAGGAACAGAAGTTTGATATCACGAAGATCCATCAGGCTCTTGACATTGTTGGAAAGGCATCGTTCTTCGAAGGGTTTAATGAAATTAAAGTTATACCCGGTCTTGTTGCCCGCGGCGGTTTTAATTTCGAATACAGTAAAAACGACAAGCTTACTCATGCCATAGAGGTTGGAGCAATATTTCACGCATACACCAGGGAGGTCCCTATCATGGCCAATGAAGACAACAGACAGTTACTCCCGGGTTTATTTGTCAGCTACCGGTTAGGCATGATCCTTGATCCGCTGAAGCCATCACGGTTTTCTGACCTGATATTCAGACCCAACAAGGAATAATTCCCCTCGTACTTTTCTCTCTGCAATTTTTTATATACTTTTGGTGGCGTTTTAATAACCCTTTAATTTTTTCATTATGGCAAAGATAAAAGTAGCTATCAACGGTTTCGGAAGGATAGGTCGCAATGTCTTCAAACTTGCGCTTGAAAAGCCTGAAATAGAGATCATAGGCATCAATGACCTTACCGATACAAAAACACTTGCACACCTTCTTAAATATGACTCCACACAGGGTAAATTTCATGGAGTAACACATGATGATCAGAATATCATAGTAAATGGCAAGAAGGTCAGGGTGCACGCAGAAAAGAATCCTGCAGCTATTCCATGGGAGGTCAAACCTGACATCGTAATTGAATCAACAGGTATTTTCACATCCAAGGAGAGCCCCAAGGGTGGTTATGGCGACCATCTTAAGAACGGAGCAAAGAAGGTGATCCTTACGGTTCCGGCGAAAGATACGATCGATGCAATGATAGTTGTGGGTGTCAATGATGATATGCTCAAGCCTGAGCATCAGTGCATCTCCAACGCCTCATGCACAACCAACTGTCTGGCCCCGGTGGCTAAGGTGCTGAATGACAATTTCGGCATTGAGATCGGCTATATGACCACTATTCACTCATACACCAATGACCAGAAGATACTCGATCTTCCTCACAAGGATCTGCGCAGAGCCAGATCAGCGGCTATATCACAGATACCAACAACCACAGGAGCAGCAA
>JALOMO010000050.1 GCA_025455395.1 Bacteroidales bacterium | reverse complement strand
TTTCGTTTGAATACTTCACGGAATCATTTATAGCTTTTTTGGCAGCACCGATAACATTGGCGCCTAATTTGAGCCTACCCATGTGAAGTATACTCAGAGCGATCCTGAAGCCCTCTCCCCTCTTCCCCAGCAGATTCTCAACAGGCACCTTCACGTCATTAAAGTAAATCTGGGCTGTCGATGAGCCTTTTATTCCCATTTTATGCTCATCGGGGCCTATAACCACTCCCGGATAAACCGACTCAACGATGAATGCACTGAGCACCCTGTCAGTGTCAATCTTGGCAAATACTATTAAAGTATCGGCGAAACCGGCATTTGTTATCCACATCTTCTGCCCGTTAAGGATGTAATGTTTGCCATCCTCGGTGAGCTTTGCATTTGTCTTACCTGAGTTGGCATCGCTGCCTGCTCCCGGTTCGGTAAGGCAGTAGGCCCCGAGAAGCTCTCCTGTGGCCAGTTTTGGTATATAACGCTCGAGCTGATCGCGGTTACCGTAATACATGATTGGAAGGGTACCAATGCCACAATGAGCCATGAATGCCACTGAGAAAGAATATCCTGCACCGATGGTCTCAGCCACCAGCATCTGGGTGACAAACGATTGCCCAAAGCCCCCAAACTCTTCAGGAATAGAAACGCCCAGAAGACCCAGTTCACCTGACTTTTTCAGAATGTTCTTCATCAGTTCCCTGTCGCTCTTCTCAACCTGCTCCAGGTTAGGATAAACCTCGGTCTGAATAAAATCGCTGCATGTCTGGGCAATCATCTTCTGTTCCTCATTGAATTCTTCAGGGATGAAGATTTCTTTTGCTTCAACTTCCCTTATCAGGAATTCACCGCTTTTCAGTGTGTTGCTGTTTTCCATGGTCATTTATTGGATGTATGTTTATTCTATAATTCAAGCGACTGTGCAACGAGCTCAGCCATATCAAGGTTGCGGACGTCGTTTTCCCTGTTCTTGTATTTAAGTCCGTCAGTAAGCATTGTCATGCAGAAGGGACAGGCTGAGGCTATTACCTCTGCGCCTGACCTGAGGGCTTCTTCAGTCCTTTCAATGAAAACTTCCTTTTCTCCTTTCTCTGCCTCTTTGAACATCTGTGCTCCGCCGGCGCCGCAGCACAATGCGAAGCTTCCGTGTCTCTCCATCTCGGTAAAACCCCCTGAAAGCCTTTTGAGAAGGGCCCTGGGCTCATCATAAATCTCATTTGCCCGGCCCAGGTAGCAAGGATCATGATATGTGACCGCCTTTCCCTTGAGTGATCCGGGATTAATACCCAGTTTCCCCTCTGCGGCATACCTGTTCAGGAACTGGAGATAGTTGATCACCTCATAGCTGCCGCCCAGATCAGGATATTCATTCTTAAATATGTTAGAACAATGGGGGCATGTGGTAATAATCTTTTTTACACCATATGATTTCAATACTTCAATCACCTGCAGGGCCTGCATCTGAAAGAGCATCTCATTCCCGGCACGTCTTGCCGGATCTCCGTTGCATGTCTCTTCCCTTCCAAGAACGGCATAACTTATTTTCAGGTGGTTCAGTATCTTAGCGAATGACCTGACAACCTTTTTATACCGGTCATCAAAAGCGCCTGCACAGCCCACCCAGAAAAGGTACTCCGGAGTTGTGCCATTGGCGGCACAATCAGACATCAGCGGTATGCTGAAATTCAGGTCCCGGGCCCATAGCATTCTGTCTTCCGAAGAGTACTGCCACGGTGCCCCGTTGTTCTCGATATTGCTGAAAACCGTCTTGAGCTCGCCGGGAGCTGATGCCTCCTCCATGACAAGATATCTTCGCATGTCGACAATAAGGGAGGGATGATTGATGTTGATCGGGCACTCGCTGGCACAGGCGTTGCAGGTGGTGCAGGCCCATAATTCCTCTTCAGTTATATAATCTCTCAGCAGCGATTTATTATCACTGTAATCCCTTCCGTTACTTGTCATCAGTGGCCCCTTTTCCTTCATCCTTGCCCTTAGGTCCATCATCACCTTACGGGGTGACAGCTTCTTACCGGTTATGTTTGCGGGGCAAACCGAGGTGCAGCGTCCGCATTCAGTACAGGAAAGTGAATCGAAATATGTTTTCCAGACCACATCCTCCGCATCCTTGACTCCAAAGCGCTCCACAGGTGCATCAGAAGAGGCTGCTGAAAAAGCGGTTTCAGGATTCATCATAAGCTTTACTTCCCTGGTGACATTATCCATATTTGTCAGCTTACCGAGTGGCTCGAGACGAGAAAGGAATACATTGGGAACTGACATGAAGACATGGAAATGCTTTGAATAAGGCAGCATATTCGCAAAGACGAATATAGACAGTATATGCGTCCACCAACACACTTCGTACAGGGTATGCATGAACTCCGGAGACTCATTTCCAATCAGTCGGGCCAGCCAGGTGCTGACAGGATAAACACCTTTCACCGGCTCCCCTGAAATGATCGTGCCTCCGGCATAACCAATGTTCATGCCCGCCAGGGAAATCATCAGAAGAAGGATCATGGAAAGAGCAACAATAGCATCGATATGAGATATCTTCTTCATCTCAATGCCTTCGAAACGCCTGATATGAATGAATATACGCCTTACGAGAAAAATAATAACGGCTATGGCAACTATGTATGCGAAAATATCGCCTGATCCCATCAGGAAATCATAAAAACCGCCGAGGAAGGAGAGCGACCTTTCTGTTCCGGCCAACCCGTCAATCACCATCTCTATACTGCCAAACAGTATTATGCAGAATCCCCAGAATACGAGGGCATGAGCAAGGCCTGTCACCGGCCTGCTGAATATCTTTGTCTGCCCGAAGGCGACCTTCAGCATTATGACAAATCTTTTTCCGATCTGTCTTACAGGGTACCCGGGCCTGGTATGTCTGAAGAAACTGACTATTCTGCGGATGGTAAAGGCGAATACCCCGACCGTCGCAAGAAGTGCCAGTGCGAACACTACCTGTCTGATCATTTTTTCAGCTCTTTTACTGCTTCAACCAGCTTTGGCAGCACCTTTAGTGCGTCTCCTACGATGCCGTACTGAGCGACCTCAAAGATAGGGGCATCCTTGTCAGTATTGACCGCAACAATATATTTGGATGAGCTGACCCCTGCCAGATGCTGGGTAGCCCCTGAAATGCCAACGGCAATATACAGGTTGGGTGCTATAACCTTTCCCGTCTGTCCGGTATGCTCTTCATGAGACCTCCATCCTTCATCAGATACAGGGCGCGAACAGGCTGTTGCAGCGCCAAGAGCCCCTGCCAGCTCAACCAGGGGACCCCAGTTGTCAGCCGACTTCATCCCTCTGCCTCCTGAAACGACTATCTCAGCATCGGTAAGAAGCAACTTGCCGGTCTGCTTCTGAGACTCTTTGACCACTGTCCTGACAAGTGAGCCGTCAACTGTGATATTACTGGTTTCAATTACTGCATTGTTTGGCGTTTCAACCAGGTCAAAAGAATTCTGTGAAAGGGTGATAATCTTAATATCTGTATTAACTACCATGTGAGCGAAAGCGTTGCCCGAGTAAGTCCTTTTATACAGAGTGAACGGGTTAACACTAAGCGGAAGCTTGCTTACACCTGATGCCATACCGGCTTTCAGCCGTACCGAAAGCCGCGGGGCAACAGCCTTTCCTTCGCTGTTGTCTGACATAATGACTACGCGCGCATCTTCTTTCAGGGCTATCTGTGCGATAATGTCTGTATACACCTGATTATCAAGTACTTTGCAATAATCATTATCGACTCTGATAATCCTCTTCCCACCCCAGTTACCAAGCTTCTTCAGCTCTTCATCACTGACAGCTCCCACAGATAGGCAGACTAACGATGTATTAAGCATTTCTGCAACCTTTGACCCGTAGGAAACAAGTTCAAAAGATGACTTCTTAAATCTGCCGTCCCAATTCTGGGTATATACTAAAACTGACATAGTTTATGTTCTTTTATTGGTTGGTGATCAGATGATTTTTGCTTCGTTCTGGAGAAGAGTTATCAGCTGGCCGGCATTCTCGGGATCAATGAATTTGCAGGCAGCACGCGGAGAGGGTTTCTCGTAGACTTTGATACCTGTCAGCGGTTCTTCCGCTTCAGGTTCATAGAGCCTGACAGGCTTTGTCCTTGAAGTCATGATACCACGCATGGAAGCAATCCTGGGTTCCTTTGCTATTCCTTTCTGGACAATTGCCACGAAAGGCATTGGGACAGTGACAATTTCACGTCCGCCGTCAATCTCACGGGTGAGGAGCGGGGATCCGTTTTCGATCTTAATGTCTGAAACGGCAGATACAGAGGGTATCCCGAGAAACTCGGCTACCATACCGCCAGTCATCGACCCGTTATAATCGCTTGACTCAATCCCGCATAGAATGACATCATACTGCTCCTTCCTGATTACAGCCGCCAGCTGGGCAGCCACAAAATATGAGTCAGCAGGTGCGGCGTTGACACGGAAAGCATCATCAGCTCCTATCGCAAGGGCTTTGCGTATTGTCGGCTCCGACGCCGGAAGTCCGACATGTGCCACTGTAACCGACTTTACTCCGGCTGACGGGTCATCTTTTAATTCAAGCGCACGGGTAAGCGAAAGCTCATCCCATGGGTTGATTACCCACTGGATACCCGTTGTGTCAAGCTTTGTGTCACTATCAACGAATTTAACTTTCGTGGTGGTGTCAGGAACATTGCTTATGCAAACCAATATCTTCATTGATGGTCCTTGTTTTTACTGATTAATTTTCATTACAGTCATCTCTTTGGATAACTGCTTTCGGCGTGGCAAATATAATAATAAAACACTATTACCAAATGCCAGTTGCCCGGGACTTAAATTTCGGTCGAAAAATGCCTTGCTTATATGTTATTGTATATTAATTTATTACAAAGAATACTTAAAATTCCAGAATCTCATTCGAAAAGTTTTATCAATAATATCACTTCGTGCCTTAAGTCGAAACCCTGTCTCCTCCGGATTTCGAAATTATAACTAACTTCGCCCGCCGTAAAATCAATCTTTCCAGCCAGCGATGCGAGGTAAGCCATATATAGCTCTTGTTCTGTCAATGATTTTCTGGTCATTCTCCTTTGTCTGGTTCAAGATTGCAAACAGGAGTTATGACCCGATAACCATCGTCTTCATCAGGCTCTGCATTGCATCACTGTTTCTGTCATCATGGCTGTGGATCACAGGTGGCTACAAGGGAGTAAAGAAGGAAGACAGGAAATATTTCGCCCTCCTGGCACTGTTTGAACCTTTCCTCTATTTCCTCGGAGAAAGCTTCGGTCTTACATATGTCTCATCGACAGTAGGCTCTGTGTTAATCTCGACCATCCCGGTCTTTGCCGTGATCTTTGCCTGGCTCTTCTACAGGGAGAGACTTAAACTCATCAATTATGTCGGGGTGGTGGTCTCGTTTTTGGGAGTGCTAATTTTCATCACCAGCAGCTCAGGTGGCATTGTCATGAACGTAAAAGGGCTGGCACTCATGTTTATGGCTGTGGCTTCCGCCGTGGGATACAATATGGTGCTGCACCGGCTGGCTTCAAAATATAACCCCATAAGTATAGTAAACATTCAGAATGTAATCGGGCTGATTCTTTTCCTGCCTCTCTTCATCGTCTTTGATCTTAAGGAGTTCATGACAACCGGTATAATAATGAAGGACTTCAGTTCAATAATCCTGCTGGCTGTTTTTGCCTCCAGCGGAGCCTTCGCTCTTTTTGCCTACGCTGTAAGGCACCTTGGTATATCGCGTGCCAACATATTCAGCAACCTGATTCCAATCTTCACTGCCCTTTTTGCTTTCCTTATCGTCGGCGATAAGCTGAGTATCAGGAATGCAGTGGGGATGGCAGTTGTGATCTCAGGTCTCTTTCTCTCGCAGGCAGGAAAAAAAGAGTCGGTGGATCAGGATATTGACCTTGCCGGAAGAAGCGCATAGCTATCGGCAGATATTACATCCTGGCAGCCGGTTTGCCTGATAGTATTATCTTTGTTTTCAAGCTAGCGGTTCATGAGGCATTTCTTTCCGATACTTCTCCTTTTTCTTCACCTCCACACTCTCACAGGGCAGACAGGAGGAGACAACACCTATGAGTTCCTCAACCTTGGCCACTCTGCTTTCGCCACAGCTACAGGAGGTTTGACGGTCTCACAGGGCAGGAATGACCTCAGCCTTCCTTACTTCAATCCTTCCCTCCTTTCCGGTTCAATGGATAACGACATCTCTCTCAGCTTCTCCACCTACTTTGCAGGTATTAATTACGGTTATGCATCATGGGCTAAGAGTCTGAAGAGCAAGGGTAACATTGCTGCCGGGGTGAGCTTTATAAGCTACGGAAGTTTTACCGAAGCTGATGCCGAAGGTAATATTACGGGCACCTTCACAGCAGCGGAATATGCATTTAACCTTATGTGGTCTTTTCAGTTTGACTCTTCATTTACTGCAGGGATAAACATCAAGCCTGTCTTCTCTCATCTTGAGAGATACTTCTCTGCAGGAATATGTGCGGATATAGGTGCAGCATATCATAATAAAAAACTTCTTCTCGATGCCGGACTGGTGATCAGAAACGCCGGAGCACAAATAATAACATATACAGGACAGGGTGGTGAACCACTTCCCTTTGAGATAATTGCCGGTGTGACAAAAGCCCTTGAACATGCCCCCTTCAGATTCTCCCTGACTTTCAGGCATATCGAGAAACCTGACCTGACATTCGATTATGACAGTGATGATGAGAATACTGCCGGTGGCTTTGGGGAGAGCCTTTTAAGACATATGATTTTGGGAGTAGAGATACTGCCGGCAGACGCATTCTGGATTGGCGCCGGGTTCAATTACCAGCGCAGGGCAGAAATGGCCATAGACGAACGCCCGGGGATGGCCGGATTCACTTGGGGATTCGGAATACGGTCGAGGTCATTTGATCTCGCCTTTGGCCGCGAGACATTTCACCTGGCGGGTTCATCAAACCACCTGACAATAACACTAAGAACTGATTACCTGATTAATAAATCCAAACGGTGAACCTATTCATCCCGCGATCGTTTTACCTTTGTACACCCTATGAAAAGAAAAGAAAGAGCCATTATTGCCGTTGACGGCTACTCCTCATGCGGTAAGAGCACCTTCGCCAAAGCGATAGCCAGGGAGCTTAATTATATTTATATTGACTCCGGAGCCATGTACAGGGCTGTTACCCTCTTCGCCCTCAGAAAAGGATTTGTTTCAGGGGGTGTGGCAGATACAACTAAGATCATCAGTTCATTGCCTGAAATAAAAATCACCTTCAGGTTGAACGGCGACACAGGCTTTAATGAGACTCTTCTGAACGGTGAGAGTGTTGAGAGGGAACTGCGTGACAGAGCCGTATCTGATAATGTCAGCGCCGTCAGCACTATTGCTGAGGTAAGGGAAAAGATGGTTGAACTGCAGCGTGAGATGGGCGCCCGCGGAGGCATAGTGATGGATGGCCGTGATATAGGGACGGTAGTATTCCCTGATGCACAGATAAAAATATTTATGACAGCTACTCCTGCTGTAAGAGCACAAAGGCGTTATCTTGAACTGCTGGAGAAGGGCATGCAGGCTGACTTGACAACTGTGGCAAACAACATCAATGACCGTGACCGGATAGATTCTTCAAGGGAGATAAGTCCGCTTCGACAGGCCGGTGATGCTGTTGTGCTTGACAACAGTGAGATGACCCCTGAAGAACAGATGGTGTGGTTCATAAAATTGTTTAATGAGAGGATGAATGAAAATTGACATTGAACCCGGTTCAGGTTTCTGTTTCGGAGTCGAAAACGCCGTTAATATTGCGGAAGAGTCACTCAGCGAGGGCGAAAAAGTCTACTGCCTCGGTGAGATAGTGCATAATGATATCGAAGTAAACCGTCTTAAGGATCTCGGGCTGGTAACAATCAGTTATGAAGAGTTCACCGGCCTGAAAGACTGCAAAGTGCTTGTAAGGGCCCACGGTGAGCCTCCAACGACATACGAGACGGCGCGTAAGAATAACATCACCATCATTGATGCCACCTGCCCTATCGTTCATTCCCTCCAGGATAAGATAAAACGTGCCCTCGCCCTTGCCAGGCTCGAGAACGGGCAGATAGCCATCTTCGGCAAAGAGGGGCATGCAGAAGTAATAGGTTTGCTTGGAGCTGCCAACGGACTTGGTATTCTTATAACAAGGGTTGAAGACCTGGATAAGATCGATTTCACAAAGCCTGTGTGGCTCTTTTCTCAGACTACGAAAAGCACGGCAGAATATAATCATATAAGCGAAGTCATCGAGCAAAGGTTAAGGGCGAACAGGTCGAAATGGCCGGGTAACCACCTGAAAGTCCATAATACAATCTGCAGGCAGGTATCCGGCCGCGAGCCGAAGCTAAAGGTCTTTGTGAGAACACATGATGTCATAATATTTGTCAGTGGCAGAAAAAGTTCGAACGGCAAAATGCTCTATGACGTTTGCCTGGCCGAAAACAGGCGAAGCTATTTCATATCATCGGCTGATGAGATCAATCCGCTCTGGTTCAGCGGTGCTGAAAGCATAGGAGTATGCGGGGCAACCTCAACCCCCAGGTGGCTTATAAGACAGATCGCAGAGGAGATAAATATGATTTGTCAGAAGCACGGCATCTGACCACTTTGTAAATGCGCAACAAATAATTTACCTTTGCACCCTTGTACAGTTTATTGATAAAATGGGAAGAATAAAAAAGATTGGTGTGCTGACATCGGGTGGCGACTCTCCCGGAATGAATGCAGCCATTCGTGCAGTCACACGAACAGCTGTCTATAACGGTCTTGAAGTTGTTGGGATCAGGCACGGTTACAGTGGAATGATCAATGCAAACTTCAAACCCATGAAGGCACACAGTGTATCAGATATTATCCAACGGGGAGGTACTATCCTTAAGACGGCACGCTGTGAAGAGTTCAGGTCTCCTGAAGGAAGGAAGACAGCCCATGAGAACCTCGTTGCAGCAGAGATTGACGGCGTGGTGGTGATTGGCGGTGACGGTACTTTCAAGGGAGCAGCCATCTTCAATGAAGAGTATGATATTCCGTTTGTTGGTGTTCCTGGTACCATTGATAATGACATTTACGGCACAGATTATACGATAGGATATGACACTGCGCTCAACACTGTGGTTGAGGCAGTAGACAAGATCCGTGATACGGCAAGTGCCCACAACCGTATGTTCTTCGTTGAGGTAATGGGTGCTGAGGCCGGACACATAGCCCTTTACAGCGGAATCGCCAGCGGGGCTGAGGCTATCATAATGCCTGAGATAAGAGGTGAAGCACGGGATCTTCGAAAGATGATCGAAAACGGTAACAAAAGAAAAAAATCGAGCAATATCATCATCGTTGCCGAAGGAGATGAAGAGGGTGGCGCCCTGGCCATCGCGGAGAAGCTGAAGCCGGAACTGACAGACTATGATATCAGGGTGTCAATCCTGGGTCACCTCCAGAGAGGCGGATCACCATCCGCTCTTGACAGGGTGAATGCCAGCAGGCTGGGCAATGCTGCTGTTGAAGCCCTCCTTGACGGCCAGAAGAGCGTTATGGTAGGCCTCCAGAATAATGAGATAGTGCTGGTTCCGTTCCGGAAAGCTGTAAAGCTTCACAAAGGCCTTAACCAGAGCCTGGTAGATATAATTGATGTACTTAATGTCTGAAATCTAAGGGCATACCTTCTATGAAACCGTCTGACGTATTCTTCATTGACATGCGCAGCACCCCTTCATTGAATCTCCTGAAGAAACTGGAGAGACTGGTAAGGGCTGCAGGATTCAATGAGATAGATTTCAACCGCAAGATGACGGCACTCAAGATACACTTCGGCGAACCCGGCAATCTGGCTTACCTCAGGCCAAATTTCGCAGCCCGAATTGTAAAGATGGTAAAGGAAAAGGGTGGCAAACCTTATCTTACAGACTGTAACACACTCTATCACGGAGAGAGGTCAAATGCCCCTGACCATCTTGAGGCAGCATTTACTAACGGTTATAACCCATTGAGCACAGGGTGCCATGTTGTAATAGGCGATGGCATAAAGGGTACAGATTACCGTGAGATAGAGCTGAACCTGGAATATACGGACAGGGCAATGATAGGAACCGCCGTGGCAGATGCAGACATAATAATATCATTGAATCATTTTAAAGGTCATGAGCAGACAGGCTTTGGTGGTGCCATGAAAAACCTTGGCATGGGATGTGCTTCCGTGGGAGGAAAACTCTTTCTCCATTCAGGCAATCCTCCGGTCATCATAGAGAAAAACTGCACCGGCTGTAACCTTTGCGTTATCAACTGTGCGCATGACGCTGTTCATCTGATGGAGAACAGGATAGCCCGTATCGATAATGACAGATGTACCGGATGCGGGCAGTGCGTTGCCGTATGCCAGTTTGACGCTGCGAGGGTTGTGTGGGGCTCGGAGGGAGATACCCTTAGCTGTAAGATGGCCGAATATGCATATGCTGTCATCAAAGACAAACCGTCACTTCACATCAACTTCATCATAGATGTCTCACCCGACTGCGACTGCTGGGGTCATAATGATGTGCCGCTGGTGGCTGACATTGGCATTGCCGCATCAAAAGACCCTGTTGCACTTGACAAGGCCTGTGCTGACATGGTCATGGCAGCACCCGGGTCTGTCCACCTCTGCGAAAAAGAGGGTGGCAATGACCTGGCAGGAGCCGATAAGTTCAGGCTGGCTCATAAGAGTGCTGACTGGGCTACGACGCTGATACACGGTGAGAAGATAAAGGCAGGAACAATGTCATACAAACTGATTAAGGTATGAAAGAGCACAATCCTCCAAAACGTACAGCCATTCTCATCGTTGAGGACGATCCTCACAGCCAGCTGTACTTCAACAAGCTTCTGTCGGGAACATATGAAACAGCCGTTGTGGCCTCTGCCGGCGAGGCATGGGATCTGCTGCACAGGGAGACATTTGATCTTGTCCTTATGGATATATCTCTTACAGGCGGAGAAGACGGGCTCTCACTTACACGGCGGCTAAGACGTGAAAATGCTTTTATGGCATTACCCATTGTTGCGGTGACAGCCTATGCCTTTCCCGAAGACAGGCAGAGGGCCCTCGATGCCGGATGCACCGACTACCTGTCAAAGCCGGTCAGCAGCAATGATCTTCATCTGAAAATAGCCGGGCTTTTAAAAAAATAGTTATTTTTGCAGACCAATATTTAAGACCACCTTCTCCGCCAACCAGCGGATACGGGGGTTGAAACACTCCTTCTCCGCCAACTGGCGGATACGGAGTGTGATACGGGGTGTAGCGCAGTTGGTAGCGTACTACGTTCGGGACGTAGGGGCCGGAAGTTCGAGTCTTCTCACCCCGACAAGTGAAAAAGCCTGTCCCCGCCAGACGGCGGGGCGGGCTTTATTTTTTCTGCGCGATGAAAGCTTGCTTTCAGGAGCATTAGAAAAAATAAAGCCCGAAGTGAGCGCAGCAAACGACAGGCTTTTTCTCTTACAGTCGATCCAATGGAAGTCCGCCGCTCCGTGCTATGCCGGAGCGGCAATCTTCTCACCCCGACAAGTGAAAAAGCCTGTCCCCGCCAGAGGGCGGGGCGGGCTTTATTTTTTCGATACGACGAAAGCTTGCTTTCGGAAGTAAAAGGAAAAACAAAGGCCTGAAATGAGCGCAGCGAATGAAAGACTTTTTCTTTTTAGTCACCTCCTGGAAGTCCGCGAGTCCTGCGTCAGCAGGACGAGCAATCTTCTCACCCCCATTTTACGACCCAGAGAACTCCTCGATCCGCCAGTCGGCGGAGAGCAATCTTCTCTCCCTGACCATTATCATTATCATAAATTATTCTCTTCAAAAAACTCTTCAAACCTGAGTATGCGTTTGTTGTTTTCCTTGTTGAGCAGCAGATGCTCAAAATCTTTGGTTTTGGTTTTCAGGTCAGTAACCTTAAGACGCTTTTTAACTTCAGCTTTTAACTCAGCTGAATTTCTAATGCCGATCCTCTTTGCAAGGAATTCATAATCAGGCTTTGTTTGACCCAGAAGAAACATCAGGTCGTAAAAATCGCGACCCTTTCCCCTTTCTATAAGGGCTGTCGCTTTCATAGCACATAAAACAGCGTCGGGAGGGACAGGAAATGGAAAGTAAAAACCACAACCTTTGATATTTTTTATCTCCGGAGTATAGTCGACGCCCTGATCCTGGGCTTCTATTTTTATAAGGAACCTTTCATCCCTGTGCCCTGAAAGCCCCAGGTCAAACAGGAACTCAGGAAAGTAAATATTGCTTCTGAATGCCGTTAGCTTCGTACTCTTTTTATCCAAAGATTTTACTTTATATCCACTTTTTTTAAGATAATGCAGGACATCATCACTCATTTTCGTGAACTCCTCCGCGTTAATCTCCTTACAGTCAAAGTCCAGATCTTCTGAGAATCTGTCTATTCCCTTTACCAGGCGAAGGTTGGTACCGCCAATGAAAATGAACTTACGGATGTATTGTGTCGAAGACAGATAGTCGAGAATTAACAACTGAATATACTCCTTCAGCATGCTTTTACCAAGAAGTGTATTATTCCTGATCTGCTCCGGGAAATAATTCCTTATTAAGTTCAGCTCTACCATATAGTTCTTACTAGAAGTTATGTACTTTTCTCAGTGCATCAATACGATTACTGAGTGCTTTGCTGCCAATACGGTGAGAAAATTCCGTAAATCTTTCTGCATTCAAGTCTTCCTCCATAAATGATTCATCGAGACGCAACTCTTCAAGGTCTCGTTCTGTATTATAAAACGGATAAAGATAGAGCAAGTCAATCAATGCCTTTTCCGGTGTGGCGAACATTATCCTTCTGCCACCATCCATCTCCCTCAGATCATAACCGAACATCATGTCAGGCTTGATGCTTTTATATGAGTACTCCCCGAAATCATTGCTGAATTTTATTGTCTTCAAAGTGGTCACACTTGTTATCTGAGGTACAGTCTCGGGGATAATCCCATAAAATGACAAAGCAGTATGTAATGATATGTAAGAAGGTTTGTATATAATATTGGCAAAATAGAGTGCATATTCTGGTGATTCCTGGTATTCAGGGAAGGCATAATAACCCTGCCGAAGCCGTACGAGATAACCCTGCCTGACCCAGCGCCCCAGATTGTTCCTGTTAAATCTGGGATATGATGCATACACCTGGTTTGTGGTAAAGCTTGCCAGGGATAGAAACCTGTTTCTGAATTCAATGAAATTCATTCTATTTCTATTATGCATCAAATATAGTGCATTGCAGAAACAAAAACAAAATCCGTACTCCCTTTCTTATAGACCCTTCCAATGGAAGTCCGCGATCCGCCAACCGGCGGAGAGCAATTTTCTCTCCCCGACTTCGCCCTCCGAAGTCCCGATTTATCGGGACGAAGGAGGGCTTCTTAATTCAGAAGGCTTCGTCGGGCAAAGCCCGATCGTATAAATCAAATAGTCTTGTAAATCAGATGCTTACGAGGCCATCTTCAATTGTAGTACAAAATTTATTCATTGAAGAATCTAACTGTTATGATAAACCTAAGTTAGTGTGCCAGGAATTAGATTTCATCACCTGGTTTCAAATAAAATCCGATTGCATTAAGAGTTTCACTCTTACGGTAATATTCAGGTTCAGTTAGTTTGGTATTTTCCAGCCGTTTAACTCTGATCATAGAACTGCCTTCCTTCTGTTTCATAACCTGAACCCCTTTTGTTGACCTGCTTCCCACAGCATTGATCTGAGATGTGTTGAACAGGACAACCTTCTTTATGCTGCTCATGGTAACCAGATCAATATCATGTTCTATGTGTTCAATAAAGATCAACCGCGATTCGTTACTGAAAGCATTTTTGAGTTTTTTCCTTGCATACTCGGTCTGATAACTTTCCATGGAAATTTTCCCGATTTTGCCATTCTCAAATGCAACAATCAGAAAACCTTTATATCTCTTTTCACCTGTCAGATAGATTGGCTTTTCACCGGGTTCAAGATCAATTTTCTGCAGTGCCTGAAACTTGTCCATAAGTTCTTTTTTCTGAACTTTATAAACATTACACAGGGAAGTAAAGACAAGGATCTCACTTGAATTTGAATCGTCCGATACCTTAATTGTTGTTGATTCGGAAGGAGATTCACTTCTGAAATCATTTCTTTCTGCCATTTCTATTCTCCTTTTTAGACTTTCTGCACTTTGCATTGTTATCAGGTTTTGATTAAAATCCAAATGTGGGAATTATTATTTCTTTTCCTTCATAATTCTTTGAATTTCTTTGCTGTGACCACTGTCAGTTAAAGCCGTACTTATTGACCACATCCGGCTATCAGATAGCTGTAACAGTATCCGGAAGGGACTTTTAATCCTCCGGGTATTGGGCCATTCAACAAAGAACCCGACGATGACATGCCGTTTCATGGTTATGATCAAAATCCAGAAGATTGAAAAGCTGCGCGAGTCTTTTTATTATGCAAATGATATTCATAGCACCAATTATGAACCGGCCAGGATTCTTACCAGGTCATCATTAAGATCGTAAACTTCTGATCCATCATTTTTTGGAGTTAATATCTTTTCAGCAACCAGTTCTTCCATAAGTTGCGTCAGTGGCAGGAGCGAACACTCTTATTCTAATAAAACCCTAATATCTGCCACTTTTCTTCAATACCTGTATGGCCCCCTCTGTTTCCATAAGGTCCTCTATCTCTTCAATAGTCCTTGGCAGTCCGGGGGATAGATTTTCGTAGCCTTCGTCAGTAATAACAACAGTGTCCTCGATACGTACTCCCATATTCTCATCAGGCCAGACAGCATATACATCCATGGCAAGGACCATTCCGGTCTTGAGCTCAGACCTTGCCGTACCGCCAATATCATGAACAGCCATGCCAACATAATGGCTTACGGCGCCACGTTTCAGGAACATCGACAGCTTATCCCAGTATTTTGCGGTTAAGTCAAACCCTCGGCTCTCCAGATCCTCCTTTGCCATCTGACCTACCTGCTCCGGTGTCCGTCCGGCCTTCAAATATTTCAGGCATGCGCTTTGTATTTCCAGGCATGCTGTGTAGAACTCTTTCTGACTGGCAGTGAATCTGCCATTCGCAGGATATGATATTGATATATCTATATCATAATAATCCACATCAGGTCCCGCATCTATAACCAGGAAATCCCCACTCTTAAGCAACCTGTCATAATTATGGTAATGCAAATAAGGATGGTTCTTGTCAGAGCTTATTATTGTAATGTAAGCAAGATCCCTCACCCCTTCCTTTTTGCAATAATACTCATATAATGAAGCTATTTCATATTCGTACATTGATGTCCTGGTAGACCTTATTGCCTCTGTTAATGCCTTGACTCCTATTTGCCCGGCCCTTCTTATCTTTGCAATCTCAGCTTCTGACTTTATTATCCTTAGTCCCTCAATTACCCCGGAGCAATCCCTGACTTCAACATGTGAATATCTCTCCTTCAGCAGTCTTACAAACTGAAGTTCGCGTGTCAGCCTTCCATCCCACTCATCATAGATCATATCATTTTTTAGAACATCATACTTTTCATGGGCAGCCTCCCTGAAATCCTCAGAGGGAATGAATGAAGTGTAAAAAACATACCCATCGGTGCTGAACCGGTCAAGCATAGGCCTGAATCTGTCAAGGGGCATATACCTTTCAATTCCGGTTATTTCTTCCGGATTTCTTACCAGTTCAACATCGATTCCTTCGCTGTCAGCCGCTCTTTCAGTTGATGAAAAGAACAGTATGCTTTCTTTTTCCCTTCCATCAATTATCAATACGGCATTCGGTATTTCAATGCCTGTGAAATACATAAAATCATTTGATTGGGAAAATTCATAATAACCTGTCGGCTCACCCGCCCCCCGTATAATTGCAATTCCATCCGGGATCTTTTCCATCAGTTTCTGACGGCGTTGGGCAAATTCTTCCTTTTCAAAAGTCAGTACCTGTGCATTGGCACTGGTTGTAACCATAATTATCAGAAATAGTATTACAAACCTGGCCATAACTGAATTCATGAAAATTTGTTTCTGATTTGTCATAATAAAGATTTTTATAAAACGATTTTTTTACATAGTGCATCCTTTAAGGCAGCTTTCTGCCAGGGCACCAGGTAAAGAGTCGAAATGGCTTTGCCGGCTGTAAAAGCTATGGCAGCAGCAACCACACCGACCATGTTCAGAAATACCACACAAACAAACAAAACAACTATTATTCCTACGAGCTCTGCGGCTGTCGCTGCTGATATCGGGCCTGTAGTACCGTTAATAATCAGTAATGATCTCTGAAAATTAAGAAGGACTGTCAGTGCAGGTAAAAGAACCATTATCTTAAGTGGCAGATAAGACAGATCTGCAAGCTCATTGCTCAGTCCGGATACCTTAATAAACCACAGATCGGCAAGAGGAGTGAATGCAAGGAGGGAGATTAAAACCGTTACCAGTATGCCAAGATATACTGCAAAATTCCTTAATACCCGGTAGTTCTGCTTATGAGCCCCCATCAGGGCAATATTTACCTCCTGGTATGATAATCCCAGGCTTCTGAAAATAAATACAAGCGAACCCACAACAGGAAGTACAGCAAGAGACTCAACAGCCATAATGCTCCTTCCGAGAAAGAATGTAACGAATGGATGCACACCAAGAGACAATATCGAGGTAAGTGCAAGGGGATAATAGAACTTCGTGATCGATCTGAGGTTGAGGTTGCCGTTCTCAGTATCTTCCTTCTGCAGGAGGGCAGTCAGGGTACCTGACACCATAATCCTCGTAGCTACTGCTTCAGTAAAGACAGCAAGCGTCATTGCAGCTGCACCGACATAAGCCCCCGGCACTCCTGCATAAAACAGAAGCACACCTGTCACCACAATGACTGATAGCCGGACCATGGTCCCGTATGTAACACGTCTTGTAAGGTTATTCCTTATAAGTATACCCTGGTAGAACCTCCTGTAACCAATCGATGCAGCCCAGGGAAGGAAAATGACCAGTGCTATATGGGTTAGCTTTGCAACATCCTCTGGTACCTCCATGAGACCAATGACAATGAAGTTGAAGACCGGCGGAATAAGGATGATAATCTGAATGCCTGTAATCACTGCATTAAGGATATCTGTAAAGTGTTTCAGCTTCCTGTATGAATTGCGCCCCGAGACAAGAGCAGTGGATGCACTCATCAGCATTATTATCGGGGCTTCAATGATCATGGCAAATGATCCGGCTATGCCAAAAGCTGCAAGGTTGAGCTTTGCTTCACTTAACCGTGCAATAAAGGCAATGAGTATCGGCTGCTCAAATGCCATCATCAGCCAGGTAAGTGCCAGCGGTATCCAGAAAAGAGATACCCTCCGGTATGTCAGCTTCTCAGTCAGATTCAATGTTTAAAAAATATTTGATCAGATTGACTCAGGTTACAGATCATTAAAATATATACAGACAGAAGAAATACAAGTATTTATTATCAGTCTGCGCTTTCTCTCAAATCAGCCTCCCTGGTTCCGTGTCGCAAGCACATCTTTCCCGATGGTGCGGCATGAGTATCCGCGCTCTTCTAGATAGGCACGGCATTCAAGAGCTGTCTTCTGATCGAAGTTGGCCACCTCGTATATCACCACCTCAGGAGAGACCCTGTCAAGATCAAGCATCTTTATAATCTCAAAGTCAAACCCTTCTGTGTCAACAGCCAGTAGTTGAAATCCCTCTTCACCAAACATCTTAAGGAGCGTTTCAGGACTGATGGTGGCTATCTCCTGTCCGACAATCATATCCTCCTGATTATCCGGCAGCCGTATTCCCCGTTTCCTTGCTTTATGCTGAACGACCCCTTTCCTAATGCTGTTAACCAGAACCTCCCTGTTGAAGCTTGACAGCCCGGTGGCCCACCGATCGTTGCTGATACCGATCTTATACAGAGTCTTTGTGCCGTCTTTAGTATCAAGGGCGGCATTCAGGGGGGTAATCTCAGCCCTTTTTCTGTGCAGTCTGGACAGGTACTCACTGAAGACATCAGGCTGTGGTTCAAGCATCACACCCTTCCAATGGTCCCTCTTGATGAACTTGTGAAGCGGATCATGCACAAACCCGTCATTGGCTCCTACCTGCAGGAAAGTGACCCCGGCATGCCCGCGTGAATAGTGGTCAAGGAACTCTGCCAGCGATCCCTCAGGGGGCTTATAGAGGTATTTATAATATGAAATAAAGAGAGGGTTCTCGCCGGAGCTCATTCGGAATAACAGCTGCGTATATGCCTTCTTGATCCTGTATTTAAGATTCATGTTCCTGCATTATTAATTAATTCAGACGACTGACCTGAATCGATCCGGTATCCTTATAACAGGCTTCTCGGCAAGCATCCCTGGTTTATTCAGTGCAAACAGAGGGCGCAGCAGTGATTGTCTCCTTCGTGCCTTGTCAAAAAATTCATCGCCGTCAATTGCCTTGTTCTTAGAGATCAGCTCGAAAAGCTGGTAACGTCTGTCGAGATGGCCGGTCCATCCGGCATTGTGTAGTGACTGGTTATCGAGTTTGTCCTTTGATATATCATAATCCACCATCCCGAAATGAAATAGATAGAGATTCGGGTCAATATGAAAGTTCCTGCCCTTCACGCGGTGAAACCCTGACCCCCATGTAAGTGGTGCAGCAGCAACGACAGGCTTGGTGTACCTTGCTGACACATGAGCATAACTCCTCTGCTCAAGGAACGGTCTCTGAGGGTCAACCGGAGCCTCAAGCTCGGTATGCTGACCTACATCGAGGCCCAGGGCCGAGAGAGAAGCTGACCTTATCGGCCGCTGGAGATACTCAGCAAGGGTCTTATGCATGTCAGGGTCAACAACAAGAAACTCATCTATGTCATTTGCAATGATGATTTCATAACGACGGAACAATGCCCTGGCAAAGTAAGATACCAGTCTTGCCCTGTTGCGGTCTCCATGGACCCTTCCGAGTTCCTGGTGTGGCAGCCTGATAACATTGATCCTGTCATGATCTGCCGGCAGAGGCTGATCATGACCATCCAGTATTAGAAAAAGGTTTTCAGGACCAATCTGCGAGCTGTAGTAGTTTATCCACTTCGGAATAAAAAACTCATCATTGCGGACCATCGATATCGCTCCGATTCTTTTAGAGTTCTGACCGGTCATCTATATGGCATGTCTGTTCAGCAAAAGTGCGCAAAATCATAGAAAAAGGGACATATTTCAAATAAAAAAAAATTAGAGCCTCCCCTACCTTATGGCAGCTCACCTTTTGATAGTAAGTCAAAAAGTTGTATTTTCGGGCCTTTTTTAATACAAGCCATCAGCAGGTACACATGGAGAAAATGTTCGGAGTTATATTGAAGATCAGATGGATAATCATCCTTCTGGTTTCGGCAATAACTGTCTTCCTGGCCATTCAGATACCGGATATCAGAATCAATTCTGATGTTGTCAGTTCATTGCCAGATGATGACCCGCATGCAGCCCTGTTCAAGAAAATAGGCAGCACATACGGTACAAATAATACAGGCATGGTCATACTGGAGACTGACAATGTCTTTAAGCCAGAGGTGATAGCACATATTAAGCTGGTTACTGACTCTCTCAAAGAGATTGAAGGCATCTCGTCTGTGACAAGCCTCACCAACATCATGTATATCAATGAGGGTGAGAACGGAATGGAGGTCGGGCCGCTCGTCGATGAGTATGATCTGCCTGACACGCCTGATGAGCTTGCACTGCTAAGAGAAAGGGTTTTTTCAGACAGGAATGTGAGAGGAACCATTGTATCAGAGGATGCAACATCGACAATAGTTGTCTTCTCTCTTTTCGATGATGCCAATATTCACTCCCTGGCCAATTTGGTAAAAGAAAAGACCGGATCACTTAACCTTCCTGAAAAGATCTATTATGCCGGATCACCAATGATGGTTTCGTCTATTTCCCATCTGATAGCATCTGACCTCACCAGGCTCCTCCCGATCGCATTTCTCCTGATATTAATCATTCTGTTCCTTGGGTTCCGCTCCCTGAGGGGAGTGATTGTACCATTGCTTACAGCCATCCTCTCAATAATCTGGGTAATAGGCATTATGTCACTGACTGGCTCGGATATGAGCATGGTTTCAAATAACATACCTATTGTACTCCTGGCTGTAGCAACCGCCTATACTATCCATGTCCTCAACAGGATAGACCAGGAGAAAGCAGATCTTAACCAGGCAATCATTACTGCCCTTGGTTACGTCTTTGTTCCAGTCATCCTGGCGGCACTGACAACCATGACCGGATTCTTTTCCTTCATTTTCGGATCTTACCTTACAATGATCCGTGATTTCGGTGTTTTCACAGCCCTGGGCACCTTTATTGCCCTTATACTTTCCCTCTTTTTTGTCCCGGCCCTTATCTCCGCAACAGCATGGAAAAACAGGGATAAGGAAAAAGAAAAATGGGAGGCAGGCAAAACCTTCTTTTATGATTACTTCCAGAGTCCCCTCCAAAACCTGTTATATAAACATCCGAAGGCCATCCTGGTCACATGGATAGTCATTACGGTCGTCAATGCCGGCGGCGTCTTCCTGATACGCAGAAGTGTTGATGTGAGGGAGTATTTCAGGAAGGGAGATCCCACAAGGGTTGCCGAAGATATCATGACAAGCAAATTTGGAGGCACCAAGCCTGTCTTCATACTCTTCAGGGGAGATGTTCAGAGCCCTGAGCTTCTTCAGACAATGCTCCGTACAGAAGAGCATATGGGAAAGAACCCCGGTGTCGTCGGGACGCAGTCTGTCGCTGATCTGATCCTCGATATCAATGAGGCTTTCGGGCAGGAACGCACTATACCCGATGACAGGGATATGATTGAGCAGATATGGTTCCTGCTCGACGGAAATGAAAACGTCAGAAGACTGGTGTCAGATGATCTCGATGAGGCTATAATCATCTCCAGGTTTACCTCTTCTGACATGACTGCAAAGAGGGAGTTCGAAGATTATATGAAACGCTTCATCAGCGAAAATTCGACCGCGGACTGTACCATAGAGATAACCGGGATGCCCCTTATTGAAGCGAAGATGGACAGAAGCCTGATCAACAGTCAGCTGGCAAGCCTCGCAATTGCCATTATTGTTGTAATAATAATTGTTAGTGCCGTGCTACGTTCATTGATCTCAGGGCTCTTTGCTGCTATACCCGTAATCTCTACAATCATAATACTCTTTGGTATTATGGGTTACGCGGCGATTCCGCTTAATATCGCCACCGTCCTGGTTGCCAGCATAGCAATGGGTATCGGTATAGACTATTCAATACATGTTATCACACACTTCAACAGCTCGCTGAGAGAAGGGGCTTCGGTAAACAGAGCGCTGGAAGATACAATCGGGATTAGCGGAAAAGCCATTGTCATCAATGTGATTTCAGTCTCAGCCGGTTTTCTGGTACTGCTATTTTCCGAAATGGTGCCGCTTGAACATTTTGGACTGCTGATCTCTCTGAGCATGTTTGGGTCGGGACTGAGCGCCCTGACCTTCCTGCCGGTGATACTGATCCTGAAACACAGAAATGAAAATACAATTGTGAAATTGAAATAAGAGTCATGAAAATCTTTAAAAACAGAATAATCCTCCTCTCTCTTTTTCTTTTTGCCGGACTGCATGAAGTATCATCGCAGGACGCGATGACCATACTTAATAAGATGGACGATGTCATGTTTTCGCCGAAGGACAGGCAGGGAAAGGTCACCATTATCCTGACCGACAGGACAGGCAAGGAAAAGATTCGTGAAGCAGTAATGTACGAGAAGGGTCCTGAGAAAAAACTTTACCGGTACACAAAACCAGAGTCGCAGGCAGGGATGGCAACCCTAACCCAGCCAGGATCGGTGATGTGGTTATATCTGCCCGCTCTCGGGAACCCGAAGAAGATTTCAATACTTTCAAAAGACCAGTCGTTCAACAATACTGATTTTTCGTATGAAGACATGGCACAAACACCTTATGCAGAAAGATATACACCATCGCTCCTGGAGACTGATGAACAGGTATATATGCTGAGCATGCAGCCCAAGTCTGGCAGGTCAAACTACTCGAAGGTTATCGTCAGAATAAACATAATGCACGGTTACCCTGAATCGATGGAGTACTATGATCAGAAGGGCAAGAAATTCAAGGAGGCTGCCTACAGGTACGAAAAGATAGGAAAATACTGGAATGCAGCTGAGGTGGTAATGAGAGACCTTGAAAAAGATCACAGCACAAAAATCCTTTTGACGGATGTCAAATTTGACCAAGGCATTCCGGATGACCTTTTCCAGGTCGAAAATCTTAAACCTTTAAAGACCCAGCAGTGAAAGTTGCCTGCTAG